>NZ_JABGDE010000017.1:0-67418 GCF_041028325.1 Modestobacter sp. I12A-02662
CGCCCGCCGCCACCGTGCCCACGTTCCGCGACACCTCCTCCGCCGCCGCCGACACCACACCCGACTGCGCGGAGGTCTCCTCCGCCGACGCCGAGATCTGCGCCGAGGACGCCGACAGCTCCTCCGACGACGCCGCCACCGCGTCCGCGGAGCCGGCGACGGTGGTCATCAGGCCGCGCAGGTTGTGCACGGCGGCGTCGAGCGAGGCGCCCATCAGGCCCAGCTCGTCACGGGTGTGCAGCCCGCTGGACCGGGTCAGGTCGCCCTCGGCCAGCGCGTCGGTGACCGCCCTGACCCGCCCCACGCTGCGGGCGATGCCCCGCGCCACCGCGAACCCGAGGCCGAGCGCGACGGCGACGCCGACGACGAGGACGACGAGGGCGACGGTCCGCTGCGACTGGTACTCGGACCGCGCCTCCGCCGCGGCGTCCGCAGCGGCCTGCTTCTCGAGACCGACCAGCTCGTTGAGCGAGTCCTCCACCTGCGCGGCGACCGGGGAGACCTGGGTGGTGTTGGCCGCGTTCCAGCCGACGACGTCGCCGGTCAGGGCCAGCGGAGCGAGGACGTCGACGCTCAACTGCTCGTACTGGGTGAAGGACGCGGCGGCCGAGTCGGCCAGCGCCCGCTTCTCCGCGGTCAGCTCGAGGGCCTCGTAGGAGGAGTGCGCGGCCTCGAACCGCTCCCCCGCGGCCACGACGTCCTCCACCGCCTGCTGCGCACCGGGAGAGCCGAGCTGGAGGACCACGTTCCGCGCACCCACTCGCATGTCCTTGACCGCGCCGCGCATGGCGGTGGCCTCGACGATGCCCTGGACGTTGGCGGAGTAGAGGTGCTGCGTCCGGTCGGCTCCGCTGCCCATGGCCGTCAGCCCGGTGAACCCGACGACCCCGGCGACGAGACCGGCGGCACCGACGGCGGTGAGGATCTTCGTGCTGACCCCGCGGTCGCCCCACCAGGAGGCCTTGCCGCCGGAGGCGCTGTCGTCGGGGGAGAGGGCGGCGCGCGGATGGTCGGCCATGGTGGAGCTCCTGGGGTCGGGCGGGTCGAGGTGATCGGTGCTGCCGGCGCGCGTTCGACATCGAGCCGCTGGCTCCAGAGGTGCCTGCCCGGCGCGGCACGGGTTTCATCGGCACGCCCGCCTACCGGTACAGCCGGCCGGCCGGACTCTGCCCGGAAAGTCCGGCGGGGCGCGCCGGAAGGCGTCTCGGCGCCGTGTCGACACGCTCAGCCGGCGAGCGCGGCCACCAGACGCTCGAGCACCGCGCGGACGCCGTCCAGGCCGGCCACCCGGTGGGCGGCGTCCGTCGGCCCCGCGCCGACCTTGACGCCCACCCCGTCGGCGTCCAGCGCGCGGAAGGCGTCCTCGTCGGTCACGTCGTCGCCGAGGTAGAGCACGCCGCGGGCGCCGAGCTCGCGGGCGAGCTGGGTGAGCGCCGTCCCCTTGTCGGCGTCGGTGACCGCGAGCTCGAGCACGTCCTTCCCCGGCTTGGCCGTGTGGTGCGGCCCGCCCGCGGCGGCGGCGCGCTCCAGCAGCGCCCGCCCGGCGGCCGGGTCGGCGACGGTGCGGACGTGCACGGCGACCGCGGCCGGCTTGACCTCCAGGCGGGCGCCGGGCACCGCGTCGACCAGCGGGGACAGGGCCGCGACGAGCTCGTCGCGGGCAGCCTGCAGCTCGCCGGTCAGCGGCCCGTCGAACTCCGCCCCGTGGCTGCCGATCCACCGGAAGGGCCCGGTGAAGCCGCTGGTCTGCTGCAGGTCGGCGACGCCCCGACCGCTGACCACCGCCACCGTGACGCCGTCGACCGCGGCCAGCCGGGCGAGCAGCTCGGGGACGCCGGACTCGGGGACGGCGGCCGCCGGGTCGTCGACCAGCCGGGCGAGGACGCCGTCGTAGTCGCTGGCCAGCAGCAGCGGACGCCGGGTCGCCAGGTCGTCCAGGGCCCGGGTGAGCCCGGGCTCCAGGCCCATCAGGCCCGGGCCTGCAGCGAGTCGAAGAAGGAGTTGGCCCAGTGGTCCAGGTCGTGCCGGGCCACGTGCCGCCGCATCGCGCGCATCCGCTTGGTCGCCTCGGCCGGGTCCATCCGCAGCGCCCGCAGCAGCTGGTTCTTCACCCCGGCGATGTCGTGCGGGTTGACCAGCAGCGCCTGCTTGAGCTCCGCCGCGGCGCCGGCGAACTCGCTGAGCACCAGCACCCCGCCCAGGTCGCCGCGCGCGGCGACGTACTCCTTGGCGACCAGGTTCATCCCGTCGCGGTACGGCGTCACGAGCATGACGTCGGCCGCCCGGTACATCGCGGCCAGCTCCTCGCGCGGCATCGACTGGTTGAAGTAGCGGACGGCGGACCCGGCGATCGAGCCGTACAGCCCGTTGATGTGCCCGACCTGCTGCTCGATGGTCTCCCGCATCGTGACGTAGTGCTCGACCCGCTCCCGGCTGGGGGTGGCCACCTGCACGAACGTCGTCCCCGGCGCCTCGATCGCGCCGTCCTCCAGCAGCTCCTGGAACGCCTCCAGCCGGACGGCGATCCCCTTGGTGTAGTCCAGCCGGTCGACCCCCAGCACGATCTTCTCCGGGTTGCCCAGCTCGGCCCGGATCTCCTTGGCCCGCGCGAGGACCTCCGGGGAGCTGGCCAGCTCGTCGAAGGAGCGCACGTCGATGGAGATCGGGAATGCCTTGGCCACCACCGTGCGGCCCTCGTAGGAGACGGTGTTGCCCTTGGTCGGCAGGTCGTGCAGGCGGCGGGCCAGGGTCACGAAGTTGCTGGCCGCGGTGGGCAGCTGGAAGCCGATGAGGTCGGCGCCGAGCAGGCCCTCCACGATGGCCGAGCGCCAGGGGAGCTGGGAGAACAGCTCGAAGGGCGGGAAGGGGATGTGCAGGAAGAACCCGATGGTGAGGTCGGGACGGCGCTGGCGGAGCAGCGCCGGGACCAGCTGCAGCTGGTAGTCGTGCACCCAGACGATCGCGCCCTCGCCGGCGACCTCGGCGGCCCGCTCGGCGAACCGCCGGTTGACCTGCACGTAGGAGTCCCACCAGGCCCGGTGGTACTCGGGCTTCTCGACGACGTCGTGGTACAGCGGCCACAGCGAGGCGTTGGAGAACCCCTCGTAGTAGCGGTCCACCTCGTCCTCGGACAACCCGACCGGGACCAGGTGCATCCCGCCGGAGTCGAAGGGCTCCGGGGCCTCGCCGGCCGAGCCGGACCAGCCGACCCACGCGCCGCCGCGGCCGGCGACGAACGGCTCGAGGGCGGTGACCAGCCCGCCCGGGCTGCGCTGCCACCGCGTCGTCCCGTCGGGGTCGGTGACCTGGTCGACCGGCAGCCGGTTGGCCACCACCACCACGGGGCTCTCGGCTGCCACTCGTTGCTCCCCGCGCTCGGCTGGCATTCCGTCGCTGACCCTACGCAACCCGGTGCCCGGTTGGCTCGCCACCGCCCCTGCAGGACCCCGGCTCAGCGCCGGCGGGTCTCCGGGAACAGCAGGTCGACGAAGCGTTCGGCGGTCGGCTGGGGCTCGTGGTTGGCCAGCCCCGGGCGCTCGTTGGCCTCGATGAAGACCGCCTCGGGCCCCTCGACGTCGGGGACCAGGAAGTCCAGCCCGGTCACCGGGATGCCGATGGCCCGGCTGGCCCGCACCGCCGCGTCCCCGATGTCCGGGTGCAGCCGGTCGGTGACGTCGACGATCGTGCCGCCGGTGTGCAGGTTCGCCGTCCGCCGGACCCGCAGCCGCGCACCGACGGGCAGGACGTCGTCCATCCCGTGGCCCGCGTCGGCGACGACCTCGGCGGTGGTGTCGTCCAGCGGGATCTGCGACTCCCCGCCGGTGGCCCGCTCGCGGCGCCGGCTGGTCTCGCGCACCAGGGCGGCGACGTCCCGGCGCCCGTCCCCGACCACCTCCGCCGGCCGGCGCAGCGCGGCGGCGACCACCTCGTGGTCGATGACCACCACGCGCAGGTCCTCGCCGGGGACCAGCTCCTCGACCAGCACGTCCGGGCAGTGCTGCAGCGCCAGCTCGACGGCGCGCGCCAGCCCGTCGGCGTCCCGGACACCGACGGTGATGCCCTGGCCCTGCTCCCCGCGGGCCGGCTTCGCGACCAGCGCGCCGCACTCGGCCAGCAGCCGCTCGGCCGGGGCGAGGTCGTCGCCGGTGACCACCGCCGCCCGCGGCACCCGCACCCCGGCCCGCTCGACGATCCGGCGGGTGACCCGCTTGTCGTCGCAGCGGCTCATCGCCACCGCGCTGGTCAGCTCGGACAGCGACTCCCGGGTGAGCACCGAGCGCGCACCCCAGCTCAGCCGCAGCTCACCCCACTCGGCGTCGGTCACCTCCACCCGGATCCCGCGGCGCAGCGCCTCGTCGGCGACGAGCCGGGCGTAGGGGTTGAGGTCGGTCAGCCCGCGCGGGGGAGCGGCGAACAGCGGGGCGTTGATCGGGTTCTTGCGCTTCACGCAGACCGCGGGGACCCGTCCGAACCCCAGCTTCCGGTAGAGCGCGATGGCGGCGTGGTTGTCGTGCATCACCGAGAGGTCGAGATGGGACCGCCCGCGGGCGACGTAGCGCTCGGCGAGCACCCGGACGAGCGCCTCGCCGGTGCGTGGTGGCGCGTCCTGCGGGTCGACGGCCAGGCACCACAGGCTCGTGCCGCCGTCCGGGTCACCGAAGGCGAGCCCGTGGTCCACGCCGGTCACCGTGCCGACGATCGTGCCGGTGCGGGAGTCCTCGGCGACCAGGTGGGTGTACGCCCGGGTGCGGTGGTTGGCCCACATGGTGGCCGGGTCGCCGGCGACCAGGCCGGTCCGGGTGTAGAGCTCCACGATCCGGTCCATCTCCGCCGCGGAGGTCACGGTGCGGACGAAGACCCCGCGGATGAGCTCAGCGCGCGGCCGGTAGCGGTGCAGCGGGAGCCGGTAGACGAACGACGGGTCGATGAACAGCTCGTCCGGGGCCAGGCCGACCAGCACCTGCGCGTCCCACGGGTAGACGCAGATGTCCCGCCGTCCGGACTCCTCGGCGCGCAGCGCGGCGACGATGCCCTCGAGGTCGTCGAAGGTCTGGCCGAAGACCAGCCGGCCCCACCCCATGTCCAGCACGACGTCCGCGCCCATGTCCTGCCGCTCCCGCGCGGTGGGCCGGCGCCAGGACCGGCTGGTCAGCGGATCGGGGGAGCGACGGGAGCGGTGGCCGGCGAGCCGACGGGTGCTGCTCACCCCGCCCATCGTGCCGGAGTGCGGGGTGAGGGGGACGACCGGCCGTGGTGGCCGACATGGCCGGTCGCTGGTTCCACGTGGAACGGGGAGCCGCTCAGTAGTAGACGGCGAGGCGGCCGCGCGGCCCGTCGACGACCTCGACCTCGGTGTCGAAGACCCGGGTGAGGACGTCGTCGGTCATCATCTCGCCCGGCGTGCCGACCGCCACGACGCGACCGTCCTTCATCGCGCAGATCCGGTCCGCGTAGTGCCCGGCGAAGTTGATGTCGTGCAGGACGATCACGATGGTCCTGCCCAGCTCGGTCGCGGCGCGGGCGAGGTGCTGCATCATCTGGACCGAGTGCCGCATGTCCAGGTTGTTGAGCGGCTCGTCGAGGAGGACGTACTCCGTGTCCTGCGCGAGGACCATCGCGACGTAGGCACGCTGGCGCTGACCGCCGGAGAGCTGGTCGAGGTAGCGGCCCTCGAGCTCGCCGAGGTCCAGGAAGTCGATCGCCCGGCTGATGTGCTCCTCGTCCGCCGGGGTGAGCCGGCCCCGGGAGTGGGGGAACCGGCCGAAGCCCACGAGCTGGCGCACCGTGAGGCGGGTGACGAAGTGGTTCTCCTGCCGGAGGATCGAGATGATCTTCGCGAGGTCCTTGGAGCCGGTGCGCGCGACGTCGTAGCCGGCGATCTCGATCGTCCCCTCGTCCATCCCGAGGAGCCGCCCGATCATGGTGAGCAGGGTGGACTTGCCGGCACCGTTGGGGCCGACGAGGGCCGTGATCCCGCCGACGGGGATGGTGAGGTCCAGCGGCCCGATGGCGACCTCTTCGCTGTACTTCTTGACCACCCCGGTGGCTGTGATCACAGACGTCCCTTTCGGAGGATGTGGACCAGGAAGAACCCGCCCCCGACGACCTCGATGATGATCCCGACCGAACCCTCCGCGTAGAACAGGTGGCGGAGGACGAAGTAGGCGCCGGAGAGCACCACGAACCCGGTCAGCCAGGCGACGGGGAAGACGTACCGGTGGTCGTGGGTGTCGGCGAGCTGGTAGGAGAGCATCGCCACCAGGAAGCCGAGGAAGGTCAGCGGGCCGACGAGCGCGGTGGAGACGGCCATGAGGACCGAGACCAGGAGCAGGACCTTCATCGTCTCGCGCCGGTGGTCGAGCCCGAGGTTCACCGCCGCCTCGCGACCGAGGGCGAGGACGTCGAGCCGCCGCGCGTCCAGCCACAGGCACCCACCGGCCAGCGCGACCAGCGGGACGGCGAGGGGCAGGTAGCCGGCGTCCGCGTTGGAGACGTCGCCCAGCAGCCGGGCGGTCAGGACGTCGAACTCGCTGGGGGAGAGCAGCCGCTGCATGAACGTGGCCACCGCACCCAGGCCGCCACCGAGGATGATCCCGATGAGCAGCATGATCTGCAGGTTCGCGAACCTGCCCGAGAGCAGCCAGCCGTAGAGCAGCGCGGCGAACACGACCATCAGCAGCACCTGCAGCAGGAACTGCAGGCCGCCCTGGACCGCGACGACGCCGGCGGCCCCGAGCAGGAAGACCGCGCCGGTCTGCACGAGCCGGTACAGCGACTCGAAACCCATGATCGACGGGGTGATGATCCGGTTGTTCGCCGCCGTCTGGAAGCTCACGGTCGCGATCCCCTGGCAGAACGCCACCAGGAGCATGACCACCAGGTTGGTGCTGCGCATCTCTGCGATGAGCCAGAACCCCTCGCTGCCGACCGGCATGGGGTTGCCGTAGGCGAGGTTGCCGGCCCCGGAGGCCGCGGCCAGCACGGCGAGCACCGCGACGACGGTCCAGTACCGGCGTCGGGCGCGACCGGACGGCAGGGCGCCCGACCGGCGTCCGGACCGGCCCCCGGGCGCGTCCGGGCTCCGGGTGGACGGTCGCTGCCGCCGCGTCCCCTGCCTGGTGTCAGCCACGACGACGCTGCCGGAGGAGGAGGGTGATGAACACGGCGGCGCCCAGCACCGCGAGGATCAGGGAGACCGGCACCTCGAACGGCATGATGATCGTGCGGCCGACGATGTCGCACAGCGTGACGACGGAGATGCCGAGCAGGCACACCCACGGCAGGTTGCTGCGCAGGTCGTCCCCGCGGAACATCGAGACGATGTTGGGCACGATGAGCCCGAGGTAGGGCAGGTTCCCGACGACCACCGTGACGACGCCGGTGGCGACCGCGATGAGGCCGGTGCCCAGCAGGACGATCCGGCCGTAGTCGAGGCCCACGTTGGTGGACACCTCCTCGCCGAGACCCGCGACGGTGAACCGGTCGGCGACGAGGAAGACGACGACGCCGACGACGGCGACCACCCACAGCGGCTCGTACTGGCCGCGGAGCACGGAGGTGAAGCTGCCGGCGAACCAGATGCCCATGCTCTGCAGCAGGTCGGTCCGGAGTGCGATGAAGGTGGACACGGCCCCGACGACGGCGCCGAGCATGATCCCGACGATCGGCACGATGACCGACGACTGGAGCGTGACCCGGCGGAGGAACGCGAAGAAGACCATCGTCCCGAGGAACGCCGCGACGCAGGCGCCGGTCATCCTCACCAGGAGCGAGGCGTCCGGCATGAGGATCATGACGCCGAGCAGGCCCAGCCCGGCCCACTCGGTCGTGCCCGTGGTCGTGGGCTCGACGAACCGGTTCTGCGTGAGCAGCTGCATCACCAGACCGGACATGGCCATGGCGGCGCCGGCCAGCACGAGGGCGATCGTCCGCGGGATGCGGGTGATCGCGAACATCTCCCCGCCGTCGTCGGAGCCGAAGATGTCGTAGACCCCGACGAAGAGCGAGGCGATCACGAGCCCGGCGGTGACGACCGCGCCGATCAGGAGGGGCCAGGAGAAGAGCGGCCCCCGGGCGGGCGAGGCCGGTCGGGTGGCCGTCGCCGTGCCGCGGGTCGTCCGGTCCGTGCGGGTGGGGCCGGACACCGCCGGAGAGGCCCAGCGGCGGTCGCCGCTGGGCCTCTCCGGGGAGGAGGCGTCCATCTCAGGACAGCTGGGATGCCGCGGGGCGGTGCTAGTTGCTCGCCTCCATGGCGTCGGCCAGGGTGTCGAGGAACTCGGTGTAGGTGAGGATGCCCTCGTTGAGGTAGGTGTCCTGCGGTGCGTAGACGATCTGCCCGTCCCGCACCGCCGTGGTGTTCTGCAGGGCCTGGGAGCCGGCCAGCAGCTCGTTCGCCGGGGTGTACGCCTCCCCGGAGTTCGCGGCGACGCCGGCATCGCGGTCCATGACGAGGACCCAGTCGGGGTCGGCCTCGGCGATCGCCTCGACGCTGATGTCGTCACCGTGCGACTCGTCCTCCGCCGCGACCTCGAGAGCCGGTGTGAGGCCGAGGATGTCGTACAGCGGGCCCAGGGTGCGGCCGGTGGACGGCGCCACGTAGCTGATCTCGCCACCGGAGGTGAGCACGGCCATGACGGTGTCCGCGGGGTCGTAGGCGGCGATGACCCGCTCCGCGGCGGCGTCGAAGTCGTCGACGAGCTGCTGGGCGTCGTCCTCGTGACCGAAGATCTCGCCGAGGGCCAGGGTCTGCCGCTTGAGCTCGTCGGCGAAGGGCTCGCCGTCCCGGGGGTCCAGCTCGACGATCGCGGCGTCAGGCACGAGCTTCCTGAAGTCCTCGTGGTACTGCGAGAAGCGCTGGCCGTTGACGATGAGGTCCGGCTCCGCCGCGACGACGGCCTCGAGGTCGGGCTCGTTGTGCGTACCGAGGTCGATGACGGAGTCGTCGGTCTTGTAGGACAGGTCGGCCGGCATGAGGGCCACGGCCCCGGCGGAGAGCTCGACACCCCAGCTGTCGAGCAGCTCGAACGTGCGGTTGTCGGTGGCCACCACGCTCGTCGGGGGCACCGGGACCGTCTGGGTGCCGTGGTTGTCCTCGATCTCGACGGTTGCCGGGCCGGTCGCGGCCGCCTCCTCGGGAGCCTCCGCGGCGGAACCGCACCCGGCCAGGCCGAGGGTGAGCGCAGCCGTGGCGGCCACGGCCACCGAGGGGCGGCGGTGCCGGGCGGAGCGGGCGGCCACTCCGGTGGCACGGGTCGAACGGCGCATCAAGGACTCCATCGTCGGGCGTCGAGGAAGGCAAGGCTGACCTCAGTAAGCGGAGCCTAACCTGACAGCTGCGCAGGCTGTGGACCAGGTCCGGACGCATCCGGGGCCGGTGATCCGGGCCACTGCCGCGCGGGCACGGTGCCGGCCCCGGGTCGGGTTGCGCGCCGGCCACCGCGGGCAGGGCCCTCCCATGCAGACACGCAGACTGCGCGACCTGACCGTCTCCGCCCAGGGCCTGGGCTGCATGGGGATGAGCGAGTTCTACGGCACCGGCGACCAGACGGAGGCCGAGCGCACCATCCACCGGGCGCTCGACCTGGGCGTCACGTTCCTCGACACGGCCGACATGTACGGCCCGTTCACCAACGAGCGGCTGGTCGGCCAGGCCCTCGCCGGCCGCCGGGACGAGGTGGTGCTGGCCACCAAGTTCGGCAACGAGCGCGGCGAGGACGGCTCCTTCCGCGGCATCAACGGCCGGCCGGAGTACGTCCACCGGGCCTGCGACGCCTCGCTGCAGCGGCTCGGCGTCGACGTCATCGACCTGTACTACCAGCACCGCGTCGACACCGCGGTGCCCGTCGAGGACACCTGGGGCGCGCTCCGGGAGCTGGTCGAGGCCGGCAAGATCCGGCACGCCGGCATCTCGGAGGCGGCACCGGAGACGATCCGGCGGGCGGACGCCGTCCAGCCGGTGACCGCCGTCCAGACCGAGTACTCGCTGTGGAGCCGCGACCCCGAGGACGACGGCGTGCTGGCCACCTGCGCCGAGCTCGGGATCGGGTTCGTCGCCTACTCGCCGATCGGCCGCGGGTTCCTGTCCGGGCAGATCCGCAGCATCGACGACCTGGCCCCCGACGACTTCCGGCGGCACAACCCGCGCTTCCAGGGGGAGGCCTTCGTGCGCAACCTGGAGCTGGTCGACCGGGTGCGCGCGCTCGCCGACGCCAAGGGCGTCACCGCCACGCAGCTGGCGCTGGCCTGGGTTATGGCCCGGTCCGGCGCGGACGGGAACCCCGCGATCGTGCCCATCCCGGGGACCAAGCGGGTGCGCTACCTGGAGGAGAACGCCGCGGCCGCCGACGTCGAGCTGACCGCCGAGGACCTGCGCGCCCTCGACGAGGCGGCCCCCGCCGGCGCCACCGCCGGGGACCGCTACCCCGACATGTCCACCGTCCACCGCTGAAGGGGCGGCCAGGCCGGCAGGCAGGATGGCCGGGTGCACCCCCGTTCCTCCCGCCGCCTCCGGTGAGCACGCCCCTGGTGGCGGCCGCGACCGTCGTCGCCCTCGTCCTCGCCGCGGTGGGCGGGGTGAGCACCGGGATGCGCCGGCGCATCGGCTCGGCGCACGTGGCCGGGGCGGTGCTGCTCGAGGCGCTGCTGCTCGTGCAGGCCGCCGTCGTCGTGGTGGGCATGGCCGGCGGCCACCGTCCGGCCGAGCTGGCCACCTTCCTGTCCTACCTGGTCAGCGTGGTGCTGCTCCCGGTGGCCGGGCTGCTCTGGGCGCGCAGCGAGCCGACCCGGTGGGCGGGGACCGTGCTCGGGGTGGCCGCGCTCGCCGTCACCGTCATGCTGTGGCGGCTGCTGGACCTGTGGGAGGTGACCCGTGGCTGAGCGACCGGGCCCGGAGCCGACCGGCGCGCTGGGCGGTCCGGCCGCCGAGCGGGCGGGCGGGACGGCGGACACCTCCCGCGGCCCGGGGCGCGTGCTGGTCGCCGTGTACGCGGTGTTCGCGCTGGCCGCGGGCGCGCGGGCCGCGGTGCAGCTGGCCACGCGGTTCGGCGAGGCACCACTGGCCTACCTGCTGTCCGCGTTCGCCGCCGCGGTGTACCTGGTGGCCGCCGTGGCGCTGTCCCGCGGCGGGCGGGGCGGGCGGCGCACCGCGCTGGTCGCGTGCATGGTGGAGCTGGTCGGCGTCCTCGTCGTGGGCACGCTCTCGCTGCTCGACCCGGCCGCGTTCCCGGACGAGACGGTGTGGTCGAACTACGGCCAGGGGTACCTGTTCATCCCGCTCGGGCTGCCGGTTCTGGGGCTGCTGTGGCTGCGGCACCAGGCGGAGGCCGACCGGGCCCGCTGACCCCTGGGTGCCGGGGATAAGCGGGGCGGGTCAGAACTCGCCGCCGAAGTCCCCACCACCGAAGTCCCCGCCGCCGAAGTCCCCGCCACCGTCGTCGTAGCCGCCACCACCGTCGCCGCCGTCACCGGCGCCGTCCTGGTAGCCCTCGGCGTAGGCCTCCTCGTCGCCGCCGCCGAACAGGCCGCCGTCCCCGAGGCCGGTGTCGAACAGCGCGTCGGCCACCGCGGTGCCGACGACGACGCCGGCGACCGTGCCGAGCAGGCTGCCGCCGATCATGCTGCCCATCCCCATGCCGCCACCCATGCCGCCACCCCAGCCGTAGCCACCGGGGCCGTAACCGCCGGGGCCGTAACCACCCTGGCCGTACCCCGGGCCGCTGAAGGTGCGCTCGAGGAAGCCCGGCTGCCGGAACTCGGCCCGGGTCGCCGCGCGCGCCAGGGTCTGCGGGTCGTCACCGCGGGGACGCTCACCGGGCGGGACCGCCGAGGAGAGCTGCTCGAGGACCTGCCGGCGCTGGTCGGGGGTCAGCTTGGCGAAGGCCTCGGCGTGCGCCGCCTCGACCTGGTCCGGAGGAGCGGTGCGCAGCAGGTAGCGGTAGCGCTCGATCGCCTGCTCGTCCGCCGAGCGGGCGGGCTGCCGGCCGTACCCCTGCTGGCCGTACCCCTGCTGGCCGTACCCTTGCTGGCCGTACCCCTGCTGGGGGTACTGCTGCGCGTACTGGCCGCCGTGGCCGGGGCCGTACGGGGAACGACGCTGACCGCGACCGAACAGCCTGTCCAGGAGTCCCATGGCACGTCCTCTCCCGGGAGCCGTGCTCCCGTCTCCGCCGCCCGGCACGACGAGTGGGACCGGCCGGGCGTTCCCGCCCTACCCCCGGGCCGCCCGGGTGGAACCCGCGTGCCACCCGGTCGGTGGTGGGCAACCGGGTGCCCGGCTACTGTCCTGCCGTGCGGGAGGACCTGGGGGCCTCGGTGGAGCCCGACATCGCCACCGTGCCGCCGGAGGCCGCCGCGGTGGTCGCCGCGGCCGGCGCACCCGTGACCCCGGAGGACAGCGACCAGCAGGCGTCGATCGTCGGGGCGGCCGAGGCGGCCGTCTCGGCGACCAGCACCCAGCGCGGAGCGCAGGCCGCGCTGCCTGCCGTGCTCGCCGACGTGCCGGTCGCCGTGCTGGTCATCGACCGGGCCACGGACACCGTCACCTACGCCAACACGGCGGCGATCGAGCTGGCGGGCAACGTCGGCCTGCCGGTGCCGGTCGACGTCTGGGGAGCGGCGGCCGGGCTCACCGACCTGACCGGCGCCCCGCTGGCCAGCACCGGCAACCCGCTGTCCCGGCTGGGCCAGGGGCGCCCGGTGACGGGTGAGGCCGTGCGCCTGTCCGGCCGGCGCAGCACCGACGGGGCGCGCGCGTCGGCGACGGCGGACGACGCCGATCTCCTGCTCTGGGTCACCGGCTTCCCGCTGTCCCAGTCCGCCAGCGAGCAGCAGCTGGCGCTGGTGGTCTTCCTCCAGCTGGAGGACGGCGACGGGCTCGGGGACCCCGAGGCGCAGCTGCGGGCGCTGCGGGAGCGCGCGGTCGTGGCCACCGACATCGCCTTCACGATCACCGACCCCCGCCAGCCCGACGACCCGCTGGTGTGGGTGAACCCGTCCTTCAGCCGGATGACCGGCTACGGCTACGAGGAGAGCGTGGGGCGCAACTGCCGCTTCCTGCAGGGTCCGGCGACCGACCGGGAGACCGTGGCCCGGCTGCGCGAGGCGCTCCGGGCCCAGCGGCCGACGACCGTCACGCTGCTCAACCACCGCAAGGACGGCACCGCCTTCTGGAACCACCTGTCGGTCACGCCGGTGTTCGACGGCGCGGGGGAGCTGGTCAGCTTCGTCGGCGTGCAGACCGACGTGACCGAGCGGGTGCGCGTCGAGGACGACCGGGCAGCCGCGTTCGCCGCGGAGCGGGCGGCCCGGCACGAGGCCGAGGTCGCGCACGCCGCCGCGGAGCGCGCCCGGGTGGACGCCGAGCGGGCGCAGAGCCGGCTGGCGCTGATGGCCGAGGCGACCAGCACGCTCAGCGCCACCCTCGACATGGACGACCTCCTCGACCGGCTGGCCGGGCTCTGCGTGCCGCTGCTGGCCGACTGGGTGTTCCTGACCCTCGCCGACGAGCACGGCGCCATCACGGGCACGGCGGCCACCCACCGCCGGGGGCTGCAGTCCGAGCTGCACGACTTCGCCGTCCGGTGGCTGGCCGACGCGCCCACCCGCTCGCCCGCGCGGCGGGTGCTGCGCACCGCGGAGCCGGTGCTCACCGACCCGGTCACCCCCGGGTGGCTCGAGCAGGTGCTGCCCAACCCGGCCACCCGCGCGGCCCTGGACCGGCTCGGGATCTGCTCGATGCTGACCGTCCCGCTCACCGCCCGGCGGCGCACCCTCGGGGTGCTGTCCCTGGTCGCCGAGCAGCCGGAGCGGCGGTTCACCACCGAGGACGTCGACCTCACCCGGGACCTGGCCCGGCGGGCGGCGATGGCGATGGACAACGTGCGGCTCTACCAGCAGGAGCACACGGTCGCCGAGACCCTGCAGCGCTCGCTGCTCCCGCAGCTGCCGGAGATCCCCGGGCTCAGCGTCGCCGGGCACTACCTCAGCGCGTCCAGCGGGGCGGACGTGGGCGGCGACTTCTACGACCTGCTGCACCTCCCCGACGGGTCGGTGGGCATCGCGATCGGCGACGTCGTCGGCCACGACGTCGCCGCGGCCGCCGCCATGGGACACCTGCGCGGCCTGCTGCGCGCCGTCGTCTGGGACGCCGGGGACGCCGACCCCGGCGAGCTGCTCGGCCGGGTGGACCGGCTGGTGCAGGGCCTGCACGTGGCCCCGCTGGCGACGATGGCCTACGCCCGGGCCGTGCCGCCGGCGACCGCGGGGGACCCCTGGCGGCTGACCCTGGCCAACGCCGGCCACCCGCCGCTGGCGCTGCGCGCGCCGGACGGGACGGTGCGGCTGCTCGACGGGGTCAGCGGGCTGCTGGTGGGGGTCCGGGAGGGCGCGCGCCGGGTCTCGGCGACCGTGGACGTCGTCCCGGGGTCGACGCTCGTGGCCTTCACCGACGGGCTGATCGAGCGACCGGGGCTGGACCTGGACGCAGGGCTGGCCGAGCTCGCCGGCCGGCTGGCCGCGGCGCCGGCCGACGCGGCACCCGCCGAGCTGTGCCTGCACGCCGTGGGCCCGGCGCCGGACCGGCGGGACGACGTCGCGGTGCTCGCCGTCCGCTTCTCCTAGATCCCCCGTTCAGCCCTCCAGCAGGGCCGACTGCAGGCCGTAGCTGCCGCGGTGGAACAGCAGCGGGGTGCGCCGGGCGTCCGCGCCCAGGTCGAGCACCCGGGCCACCACGATGGTGTGGTCACCGCCGTCGTACTCCGCCCACAGCTCGCTGTCGATCCAGGCGACCACGCCGTCGAGCATGGGGGAGCCGTGCGGGCTGGGCGCCCAGGAGACGCCGGCGAACTTGTCGCTGCCGGAGCGGGCGAACTGCGCGGAGAGGTCGCTCTGCCCCTCCGCCAGGACGTTGACGCAGAACCGCCCGGCGTCGCGCAGCTGCGGCCACGTGCGGGAGCTGCGCGCCGGGGCGAAGGCGACCAGGGGAGGGTCCAGCGACAGCGAGCTGAACGACTGGCAGGTGAAGCCGGCGGGCCCGGCCGGCCCCGTCGCGGTCACCACGGTCACCCCGGAGACGAAGTTGCCGAGCACGCTGCGCATGACCTCCGGTCCCACCACGGGCGGGGGGACGTGCGCCTCGTCTGCCGTCACGCCCCCGATCCCATCACGGACCGGCATGCGCAGCCGGACTCAGGCCGGGACGACGGCGCCACGCGGCACGTTGGCCCCGCCGGCCCGGTACAGCGAGCTGGGCAGGGGGTGGCCGACGGCCCGCTCGGTGGCCGCCGCCGCGCCGAGCACCGCGTCCAGGTCGATGCCGGTCGCGACCTCCGCGTCGGCCAGCCAGTAGACGAGCTCCTCGGTGGCGATGTTGCCGCTGGCGCCGGGGGCGAACGGGCAGCCGCCGAGGCCGCCGACCGAGGCGTCCAGCTGGGTCACCCCGGCCTGGATCGCCGCCAGGGCGTTCGCCTGCCCGGTGCCGCGGGTGTCGTGGAAGTGGACGCCCAGCGGCATGCCGGGGCAGGCGCGGCGGACCGCGTCGAGCAGCCGGATCACGCGCACCGGCGTCGTCGTCCCGATCGTGTCACCGAGGCAGAGCGCGTCGGCGCCGGCGGTCACCGCGGCCCGGGTGGCGTCGACGGTGCGGACGACGGGGGTGCGGCCCTCGAACGGGCAGTCCCAGGCGGTCGCGACGATGACCTCCAGCGAGCCGCCCGCGGCGTGCGCCAGGTCCGCGATCTCGCCGACCGCGGCGACCGCGTCCGCGGTGGGCCGGCCGGCGTTGGCCCGGCTGTGCGAGTCGGAGGCGGAGACCACGTACTCCAGGTGCGCGATGCCGGCGTCGACGGCCCGCACCGCGCCCCGGGTGTTGGCGACCAGGGCGGAGAAGTGCACGCCGTCGAACCGGTGCAGCTCGGCGGCGACCTGGTCGGCGTCGGCCAGCGCCGGCACGGCCTTCGGCGAGACGAACGACGTCACCTCGATCCGCCGCACGCCGGTGGCCACCAGTGCCTCCAGCATCGCGAGCTTCCCGGCCAGCGGGACGGGCTCCTCCAGCTGCAGGCCGTCGCGCATGCCGACCTCCCGCACGTCCACCTCGGTGGGCAGGACCAGGTCGAAGTCGTTCACGCAGGCCTCCTCGTACGTCGTCGTCCCCGCCATTCTGCGCCCCGCCCGGGACGCCGGTTCCACGTGGAACCCCGGCTCAGCCGTGGACGGCGTCGTGGAACGCGATCTCGGCCTCCAGGACGGCGCCGAACCAGCGGTCCAGCGCGTCGTCGGGCACGGCGGCCGGGTGCAGCGCGTCGACGTCGGCCCGCAGCGCGGTGACCTGGCCGAGGAACGTCTCCCCGGCGTGCAGGTCGATCCAGGCCTGCAGGTCCGGGTGCCGTCCCGCCGGGACGGCGGCCGCAGCGGTGCACCAGCGGGCGTACATCGTCTCCGCCGCGAGCATGCCGGTGAGCGCGGCCGGCCGCCCGGCGTCCCCCACCTGGCCCAGGACGACGTCGGAGAGCGCGGCCGCCCGCGCGAGGACCGCCGTCCCGTCCGGCACCGGCCAGCGGTGCCGCAGCCCGGCGAAGTAGTCCCGCTGCTCGGTGACCAGGTTGGACAGCGACCGCGCCGAGGGCAGCAGCTCCTCCCAGGTGGGCGACTCCCACACCACCCGGCCCAGCACCCGCGAGGCGGTCAGCACGAACGCCTCCTCAACCAGCAAGTACCGGGCGAAGTCGCCGTCGCTGAGGCTGCCGTCGGTGGCCTCGCGGACGAACCGGATGCCGCACGCCCGGTCGAGCAGCGCGGCGTGCCGCTCGACCAGGGCGGCGGACCGGCTCATCCGCGCACCAGCCAGCGGACCAGGCCGTCGAACAGGTCGGCGTAGCCCTTCCACTCCTCGCAGAAGGCCGGCGGCGCCCAGTGCGGCGAGCAGTCCGAGGTGAACACCCCGGCCCGGCCGCTGCCGAAGGGCGCCACCGCGACCAGCGGGTCGTCGCCGACCCGGGCCGGCACCTCGGCGCCGCCCTTGGCCACGACCCGGTTGTAGCCCAGCAGCAGCGGCCAGTCCGCGCCGGCGCCACCGAGCGCCGGGTGGTCGGGGTCGTCGACGGTGGGGACGATGCCGGCCGGCTGCTCGACCCGGTCGTCCTCGGCGAGCATGGTGACCGGCAGGACCTCGGCCAGCACCGTCTGCCGGAACGCCGCCCGCGCCTGGAACCCGCTGAAGGACAGGTACCCGCCGATCATCAGCAGCGCGCCGCCGCCGGCCACCCAGTCGCGCAGCGCGGCGAGCCGGTCCTGCCCGGGCACCGACCCCTCGAAGACGCCGGGGGCCAGCTGGATCGAGTTGGCGCCGATGTCGGAGAGGACCACCAGGTCGTACCGGTCCAGGGCGGCGGCGTCCCCCGGGAAGCCGGTGGGCACCAGGTGCGCCGGGAGGTGGACCACCTCGTGCCCGCGGGCGGTCAGGGCGTCGCGCAGCGGGCCGACGCCCTCCACGTACGAGTGCACGGAGAACTCGTCGACGCCCTTCACGTGCGTCGAGGTGGTCATCCAGCTCTCGCCGGCGATCAGGATCCGGGCCATGGTCAGGAGTCCTTCCGTAGGGCGCGCTCGGCGAGCGCACGGGGGTGGTGGGTCGGGCGGGCGGTCACCGGGCTCCGGTCAGCTTCCGCAGCACGGAGCCGAGGTCCGCGCCGCGCAGGTTGACCCAGATGACGACCACGAGCACGGTGCCGGTGATGATCGGCGTCAGGTACGGGCTGACGCTCATCAGGGTCAGCCCGTTGGCGATGAGCCCGGTGAGGACGGCGCCGATCAGCGTGCCGACGATCGTGCCGCGGCCGCCGAGCAGGCTCGTGCCGCCGAGGACGACGGCGGCGATCACGGTGAGCTCGAAGCCCTGCGCGGCGTTCGCCGAGCCGGAGCCGAGCCGGGCGGCGATGAGGATGCCGGCGACGCCGGCGGCGAGCCCGGAGAAGCCGAGGGCGGCCATCTTCACCAGCCGCACGTTCACCCCGGCCCGCCGCACCGACTCCTCCGCTGAGCCGATGCCGATGACGTACTGGCCGAACCGGGTGTGGTGCAGCAGGACCACGCCGACGACGGCGAACCCGAGTGCGATCCAGGCGCTGCTGGAGAGGCCGAACCACCTGGCCGAGCCGAGCCGGGCGAACGCCGTCCACGACTCGATGGGCACCGAGAACCCCTCGGTGGTGAACAGGGCCAGCCCGCGCACCACCGAGAGGGTGGCCAGCGTGACGATGAACGCGGGGATCCGCTGGTAGGCGGTGAACCACCCGTTGACCAGGCCCCAGCCCAGGCCCATGGCCAGCCCGGCGAGGAAGACCAGCGAGGAGTCCCAGCCGGCGACCAGCAGCTGCGCGCAGGTGGCCGAGACGAACGCGACGATCGACCCCACCGACAGGTCGATCTGGCCGGCGGTGATCACGAACGTCATGGCGACGCCGACGATGAGCGCAGGAGCGACCTGGGTGGCCAGGTTGGACACGTTGCCGAAGGTCAGGAAGTTGTCGCTGGCCAGCGAGAAGAAGACGAAGACCAGCAGGGTCACCCCGGCCATGACCAGGGTGGCCTTGTTGGTGCGCTCCCACCAGGAGCGCTGCTGGGCCAGCCGGGCGACGGCGGGGGCCGGGGCGCCGGTGGCGGGTGCGGTGGTCGCGGTCATGCCGTCGCCTCCTGCTGGGTCTGCGTGGTCGGCTCCGCGGGCACGCCGGTCCGGGTGATCAGGCCGACGAGCGACTCGATGTCGAGCTCGCCGATCGGCACGTCGTCCACGCTCTGGCCCTCGTACATGACGGTGATCCGGTCGCAGACCCGGAACAGGTCCTGCAGCCGGTGGGTGACGAGGACGACGCCCACCCCCTGGGCCGCCACCTCGGTGATCAGCCGCAGCACCGACTCGACCTCGGCGACGGCCAGCGCCGCCGTCGGCTCGTCGAGGATGAGCACGTCGGGGGCGAAGGAGACGGCCCGGGCGATCGCCACCGTCTGGCGCTGGCCGCCGGAGAGGGTGCCGATCTCCTGGTGCGTGCTGGTGACCTTGACGTGCAGGTCGGCGAGGATCTGCGCCGCCTGCTCGTGCATCCGGCGGCGGTCGATGAACGGGCCGCGCCGGGGCTCGCGGCCCAGGAACAGGTTGCTCGCGACGTCGAGCGTGTCGCACAGCGCCAGGTCCTGGTAGACGATGCCGATCTTCTCGGCCTGGGCCTCGGCGGGGTTGCTGAACCGGATCGGGCGGCCCTTCACCCGGATCTCGCCGTCGTCGTGCTGGACCGCGCCGGCCAGCACCTTCATCAACGTGGACTTGCCGGCACCGTTGTCACCGACGAGGCCGAGGACCTCCCCGCGTCGCAGGGTCAGGTCGACGCCCCGCAGCGACCGCACCGGCCCGTAGGACTTGGTGATGCCGGTCAGCTCGACGAGGAGGTCCTCGGTCATCGGGTCAGCCCTCCAGGTAGAAGGTGAAGTCGTCGACGTTGTCCGGCGTGACGATGTGGATGTCGACCGGGTTGTCGCGCTCGACCGGGTTGCCGCACGCCAGGTCGATCGCGGCGGCCATCGACTTGTAGCCGAACTCGAAGGTGTCCTGCTGGACGACGCCGGTGATCCAGCCGTCCCGCAGCCCCTCCACGGCCGGGTCGGAGAGGTCCCAGCCGACGACGTTGATCCGGTCCTGCGCGTTCTGGCTGCGCACGGCGGCCGCCAGGCCGATCAGGGCCGGCTCACCGGTGGCGTACGCGTACTCCAGGTCCGGGTTCCCGGTGAGCAGGTTCTCCGCGGCACCCTGGGCGGTCTCCTGCACGTTCTTGCCGTCGACCACGGTGCCGACGGTCATGCCGCCGGCGGTGACGGCGTCCTCGAAGCCCTTCTGCCGCTCCAGCTGGATGGTGCTGTTCAGCGCGCCGACGACGCCGACCTCGCCGGTGCCGCCGGACTGCTCCAGCAGCGCCTCGCCCAGCTGCGCGCCGCCCTCGGCGTTGGCGGTGCCGACCTGCGCGTCGACCGCCGGGTCGTCGACGATCGCGTCGACGGCGACCACCGGGATGCCGGCCGCGTCGGCGTCCCGGATCGCCGGCTTGATGCCCTCGGTGTCGACCGCGGCGACGATGATCGCGTCGACGCCGTCGGCGACCAGGGTGTCGATCGCGTTGGCCTGGGTGACCGAGTCGTCGTTGCCGCTGATGATCTGCAGCTCGACGCCCTGCTCGTCGGCCATCGCCTGGGCGGCCTCGTTGATCTGGTTGAAGAACAGGGCCTGCAGGTTGATGGTGACCAGGCCGACCCGCAGCGGGCCGTCGGTGGGCTCGCAGCCGACCGGCTGCACCGAGGGCTCGGGCAGCGAGCCGCCGGCCGCGGAGCTCTCCGCGGCGGACGGGCCGCCGGACGACGACGGCTCGGGCGGGGCGCTGTCGCAGGCGGCGAGGGTGAGCAGGCTGATGCCTGCCGCGAGGACGAGGGGACGCTTCACGGATCCTCCTACGGGACCGGTCGGGACGGAGGCGGTGCGGGGGTGCGGCGGTGCCGGAGTGCCTCGGTGCGGGAGTGCCTCGGTGCGGGAGTGCGGTGGCTCAGGGGGCCGGCGTCGCGGCGGGCTGCGCCAGCGCGGCGTCGACGAGGTCGGGGGAGGGCGCCCCGCGGGCGCCGCGGACGGTGCAGGACAGGCTGGCGGCCGCGCCGGCCCGGACCGCCGCCCGGGCCGGGGGGAGGCCGGCGTCCAGCCCGGCGAGGTAGGTGCCGGTGAAGCAGTCCCCGGCGCCGGTGTCGTCGACGACGTCGACCGGCAGCGCGGGCTCGGTCACGAGCCGGCCGTCGGCGCCGTGCAGGGTCCAGCCGGCCGGCCCGTCGGTCACCACGAGCGTGGTGCGCCGGCCGGTGGCCAGCCCGGGCCAGCTCGCCGGCGGGACGCCCAGCAGCTGCTCCAGCCGGGCCCGCCCGACGACGACGTGGTCGGCCCGGCCGATCGCGGCCAGGGCGGCCGCCCGGTCGTCGCAGCCGTCGAGGTCCACCGCGAGCGTCACCCCCGGGCGGGCCGCGCCGGCGAGCGCCGCGGCCCGGTAGCCGTCGAGGTAGAGGTACCCCCCGCCCGCCGCGGCGAGCCGGTCGGCCACGGCGGCGACGGAGGCGGCGTCCAGGGCGTCGTCCTGGCTGACCACCGAGCGCCGGCCCGCGCCGTCGACGAGCACGATCGCGGTGGACAGGAACGCCGTGCGCGCCGTCCACCCGACGTCCGCGCCGTCGGCGGCGAGCTCGGCGAGGAACCGGTCGGACACCGGGTCGGCGCCCACCACCCCGGCGAACGCGACGTCCGCGCCGGCGCGGGCCGCGGCGGACGCGGCGTTCGCGGCCATGCCGCCGGACAGGTGCTCCACCGCGGTGGCGTGCACCCGCTCGTCCGGGCGGGGGAAGCGGGGCACGCGCCCGACGACGTCGAGGTTGGCGTACCCGCAGAAGACGATCACCGCCCCGCACCCCGGGCGACGGCGCGCACCTTATCCGGCGCCACGCGACCCCACCAGCGGCCGTTCTCCTTGGCCGCCGAGGCCACGATCGCCCCGTCGCACTCGCGCAGCAGCGGGCCGACGTTCTGCGGGTCGATCCCGCTGCCGATGATCACGGGGAGCTGCGTGTGGTCGCGGATGCCGACGACCTCCTCGACCGAGGTGGCGTGACCGGTGCGGGACCCGGTGGCGATGAGGACGTCGGCGTCGAAGAACTCGGCGTCCTCGGTCTGCTCGGCCAGTGTCCGGTCGGCGACGATCGCGTGGGCACCGTGTTTCACGTGGACGTCGGCGAAGACCTTCACCGGCTCGGCCCCGATCGCGTGCCGGTAGCGCGTGGTGGTCGCCGCCTGACCCTCGATGACCCCCTCGTTGGCGACGTAGGCGTTGACCCACTGGTTGACCCGCACCCACCCGGCGCCGGCGGCCCAGGCGGACGCGACGGAGCACCGACCGGCGTTCGACAGCACGCTGACGCCCACCGACGGGCCGAGCTCCGCCACCACCGCGGCGGTGATGACGCCCATCGCCGCGGCCACCTCGTAGCCGTGCTGGCCGGGCTTGAGGAAGGGCAGGTCCCAGTGGTTCTCCACGATCACCGAGTCGAAGCCGTTGTCGACGTAGGTCCGGGCCTCCTCGACGGCGAACCGGCAGAGCTCGGCCACCGGCTGGCCGCGGTAGGACGGGCTCCCGGGGAGCGGGGGCAGGTGCACCGCGCCGACCAGCACCTTCTCCGAGGCGAACAGCTCGGCGATCGCCGAGGGCTTGCGGGGGTAGACCCCGAGCGGTCCGGTCACGTCCACCACTCCGATGTAATCGATTGCCCGACCACGGGGACGCTAGCCCTCCAGGCCCTGGTGCCGTCAAGAGGCAATCGTTTACCTTCAGGATGACGATCGACCGCGACGGACGGGCAGGAGGGCGCGTGCAGAGGGTGACGATCCGCGACGTAGCCGAGCGGGCGCAGGTCTCGACCGCCACCGTCTCGCGCGCGCTGTCCGGGGCCAAGCCGGTCAGCCCGGCGGTCCGCGAGCAGGTGCAGCGCGCCGCCGACGAGCTCGGCTACGCGGGCAACGGCATCGCCAGCGCCCTGCGGCGCAGCCGCACCGACACCGTCGGCATGCTGGTGCCCAGCATCGCCAACCCGTTCTTCACCGGCCTGGTCGAGCACGTCGAGCACGCGCTGCAGCAGGTCGGCCGGCAGCTGTTCCTGTGCTCGTCCCGCTCCGACCCGGAGCTGGAGGCCCAGCGCCTGCGCAGCCTGGTCGCCCGGCAGGTCGACGGCATCGTCATCAGCCCGGTGCACGGCAGCCTGAGCACCCCCGCCGTCCAGCGCGCCGCCGCGGAGCTCCCGCTCGTGCAGGTCGACCGGTACGTCACCGGCGTCGACAGCGACTGGATCGGGGTGGACGACGACGCGGCCCTGGACCTGGTGATGACCCACCTCGCCGAGCGCGGAGTCCGCAGCGCCGCCTTCGTCAGCTCGCAGCTGACCAACTCCTCCACCGAGCTGCGGCTCGCCGGGTTCCGCCGGCACGCAGCGCGGCTGGACGTCGCGGTACCCGAGGGGCACGTCCTGCTCGGCGAGTACTCCATCGAGTGGGGACGGGAGGCGGCGGCCGGCCTGATCGCCACCGCGGGCCTGCCGGACGCGGTGGTGTGCGCCGACGACCTCATCGCGCTGGGCGTGCTGCAGGCGTGCGCCGCGGCCGGCGTCGCCGTCCCCGGCGACGTGCTGGTCACCGGGTTCGACGACATCCCCTACTCGGCGCTGTCCGCCCCGCCGCTGACCACCGTGCACCAGCCCCAGGCCGAGATCGCGGCCGAGGCGGTGCGGCTGCTCTCCCGCGTGCTGGGCGACGAGCCGACGGCGCACGACCGGGTGGCGCTGCGGCCGACGCTCACCGTGCGGGCGAGCACCGGCGGCTGACGATCAACGCCACCGGCTGAGCACGTCGCCGAAGGCGGTGACCGCCTGGTGCACCTCGGCCAGCTCGACGTACTCGTCGACCGCGTGCATGACCGCCGGCGTGCCCGGCCCCCACACGACGATCGGGGCCCGGCCGGTGACGCCGGTGAGCACCGACGCGTCGGTGAAGTAGGTCGCCGGCGTCGGCTCGACCTCCGCGGGCAGGGTGGTGACCCACGGGTCGTCGGCCGGCGTGCGCACGGGCGGCAGGTCGACCAGCACGTCGATGCCGGCCACCTCGGGCTGCTGCTGCCACCAGGTGCGCAGCTGGTCGCCGGTGCCGACGAGCCGCTGGTCGACGACGGCCTCGGCCCGGTCGGGGACGACGTTGGGCACGGTGCCGCTGCGCAGCACGCCCGGGTTCCAGGTCTCCCGGCCCAGGAACGGCTCGGTGCCCAGGGGCAGCTGCTCGCCCGCCCGGCCCAGCACCGCGACGAGGTCCAGGAGCGCGTTGTGGCCGCGCTCGGGGGTGCTGCCGTGGGCCGCGACACCCTCTGCCCGGACCCGGAGCCACAGCGCGCCCTTGTGGCCGAGCACCACCCGGTTGCCGGTGGCCTCGGGGACGACGACCGCGCCGACGGCCAGCTCGGCGACCGCGCCGGCGGCGGCCGCGGCACCGCGGGACCCGGTCTCCTCGTCGCTGGTGAGCAGCAGGGCGACCGGGGTCTCCGGGTCCGCGGCGGCCACCGCGGCCGCGGACGCGACGACCCCGGCCTTCATGTCCGACCCGCCCCGGCCCCAGATCCGCCCGCCGTCCAGCTCGGCGCTGAACGGGTCGCGCTGCCAGCTGCCCGGATCGGCGGCCGGGACCGTGTCGACGTGGCAGGCCAGCAGCAGCCGGGGGCGGTCCGGGGCGGCGGGGGAGGTGAGCAGCGTCCACGGCTGGTCCCGGTCGGTGCCGTCCCGGCGCTGGAGGTGCGGTGCGGCGGCGGTGACCGCGTCGGCGACCGCGCCGAGCACGGCGCGCTGCGCGGCGGCGTCCCCGGAGATGGTCGGGGTGCGGACGAGCTCGCGGAGCAGGTCGACGGCGTCCACGGCACGGCTCACGCGTACTGGCAGGCCTGGCACAGGCCCGTGTCGTCGGGGACGTCCTCGACCGCGACGATCTCGACCCGCTGGCCGCACAGCGCCGGGACCTGCTCGTCCGCCTCGCGCGCGGCCCGGCCGGGGCCCTCCGCGACGGCGTGCAGCGGCCCGGTCCACCGCTCGGCCGGCGGGACCTGCTGGTGATCCGGCGCCGCGGCGTTGCGCGCGCGCCCGACGAGGTTCGGCATGCCCCTACCCTGCCATCGGTCCCGGCCCACGACCGAACCCACCGCCGGTACGGATGACCGGCCGCGAGGCCGTCCGGGGCGCCGGTGCGGACCCGGAGGGTCCCGCCGGCGACCCGGGCAACGGCTCAGCGACGGCCGGGACGGCACGTGGCCGCGGTGGAGCCCGGAAGGGCGACCTTCAGTGCAGCGCCCGGCCCACGGCCACCGCGCGGGTGTCGGGGGCGGCGGCCCGGACGGCGTCCGCGGCCTGGTCGTCGGCCGCCTCCTGCGAACGCCGCTCGGCGTCGACCCGGGCGCGGTAGCTGTCCACCTCGTTGGCGATCCGCCCCTCGTCCCAGCCGAGGACCCCGGCCACCGCACGGGCCACCGGCTCCGCCGAGTCGACCCCGCGGTGCGAGGTCTCGATGGAGATCCGGGTGCGGCGGGCGAGCAGGTCGTCCAGGTGCTGGGCGCCCTCGTGCGCCACCCCGTACACGAGCTCGACCATGAGGTACTCCTCGGCACCGGGCACCGGCTCGAGCAGCGTCGGGTCGTCGGCGGCCAGGGACAGGACCTCCGGGGTGAGCGACCCGTACCGGTTGAGCAGGTGCTCGGCGCGGAAGTGCGGGATGCCCCAGCGCTCGGCGAGCGCGTCGAGGGAGTTGGCCATCGCCGCGTACCCCTCGGCACCGACCAGCGGGATGTTCTCGGTGACGCTGTGCGGAACGGGCCGGGTCACGTCGTCGGCGACGGCGTCCACCGCGTCGGCGGCCATCGGCCGGTAGGTCGTGTACTTGCCGCCGGCCACCGCGATGACGCCGGGCATCGGCCGGGCCACCGCGTGCTCGCGGGACAGCTGGCTGGTCAGCTCCGACTCACCGGACAGCAGGGGGCGCAGCCCGGCGTACACGCCGGTGATGTCGTCGTGGGTCAGCGGCACCGCCAGGACGGCGTTGACGTGCTCGAGGATGTAGTCGATGTCCGCCCGGGACGCCGCGGGGTGCGCCTTGTCCAGCGTCCAGTCGGTGTCCGTCGTGCCGACGATCCAGTGGCTGCCCCAGGGGATGACGAACAGCACGGACTTCTCGGTGCGCAGGATCAGCCCGGTCTCGCCGTTGATCCGGTCACGCGGGACGACGATGTGCACGCCCTTGCTGGCGCGCACGTGGAACCGGCCGCGGCCGCCGACGAGGGTCTGGATGTCGTCGGTCCACACGCCGGTCGCGTTGACCACGACCTCGGCCCGGACGTCGACCTCCTGCCCGGTCTCGACGTCCCGCACGCGGACGCCGGTGACCCGGCCCCCCGCGTGGGAGAAGGCCACGACCTCGGCCGAGTTGAGCACCGTGGCGCCGTACAGGGCGGCGGTGCGCGCGACGCTCAGCGTGTGCCGGGCGTCGTCGGCCTGCGCGTCGAAGTAGCGGACGGCGCCGACCAGCGCGTCGGGCTTGAGCGCCGGGAACAGCTTGCGGGCACCGGTGCGGGTCAGGTGCTTCTGCATCGGCATCGGGGTGGACAGCGCGCCGACCCGGGCCAGGCCGTCGTAGAGGGTCAGCCCCGCGGTGACGTAGGGCCGCTCCCAGTGGCGGGTGAGCGGGTAGAGGAAGGGCACCGGCTTGACCAGGTGCGGGGCGAGCCGGGTGACGCTGAGGTCGCGCTCGTGCAGCGCCTCGCGGACCAGGGTGAACTCGAAGGACTCCAGGTAGCGCAGGCCGCCGTGGAAGAGCTTCGACGAGCGGGACGACGTGCCGCTCGCGAAGTCGCGCGCCTCGACCAGCGCGGTCCGCAGGCCACGGGTGGTGGCGTCCAGCGCGACGCCCGCGCCGGTCACGCCGCCACCGACGACCAGCACCTCGAACTGGGTCGTGGCGAGCTCGGCCCAGGCCCGGGCACGCTGCTCGGGGCCGAGCGGGGGGACTGCGGTCATTCCGACACCTCCGACGGGAAGGGCTGGGCAGCCACGTTAGGCGGGGTGGATCTCCACCGTCGACGTCGCGCGTTCGACATCGTCGGACGGATCTGGCCTACCGTGCCGCCATGCCGGGCAGTGTGCAGTCTCTGGAGCGCGCTGCGGCGATCCTGCGCGCGATCGCCGGATCCGGCGGCCAGATGGGCGTCACCGAGCTGGCCGGCGTCGTCGGGCTGGCCAAGACCACCACCCACGGGCTGCTGCGCACCCTGCTGTCGCTGGGGTTCGTGGAGCAGGACGCCGACTCCGGGCGGTACCGCCTGGGCACCGGGCTGCTGGACCTCGGGTCCCACTACCTCGACGCCAACGAGCTGCGGTCCCGCGCCTCGAACTGGTGCGACTCGCTGGCCGCCCGCAGCGGCTGCTCGGTGCGGCTGGGCACCCTGGCCGGGTTGCAGGTGGTCGTCGTCCACCACGTCTTCCGGCCCGACGACTCCGCCCAGGAGCTGGAGGTCGGTGCCGCGCTGCCCGCCCACGCCACGGCCCTGGGCAAGGTGCTGCTGGCCTTCCGGCCGGCCGCCAGCCGGCCACCGGCGGACCCCCGCCTGGAGCGGTCGACCGCCGCGACGATGGTCGACCCGGCCAAGCTGGCCGCCGAGCTGAAGGCGGTGCGCGGGCGCGGCTGGGCGGTCCAGCGCGAGGAGCGCGTCCCCGGCGAGGGCGGGCTGGCGGCACCGGTGCACGGCGCCGGCGGCCTGGTGGTCGCCGCGCTCGGGGTGACCGCACCGGTGCCGGAGGTGCTCGGGAGCGCCGGCGCGGTCCGCCCGGCGCTGCTGGAGATGGTGCTCGAGGCGGCCGCGGCGGTCTCCCGGGAGCTGGTGCGGTCGTGACCGAGCGCTACGTCCTGGCCGTCGACCAGGGGACCACCTCGACCCGGGCGATCGTCTTCGACCGGGGCGGCCGGCTGGTCGCCGTCCGCCAGCGGGAGCACCGGCAGTTCTTCCCCCGGCCGGGCTGGGTCGAGCACGACCCGGAGGAGATCTGGGCGAACACCCAGCTCACCGCGGCCCAGGTGCTGCGCGACGTGGCCGGGCGCCCGGGGCGCGTGGTGGCGCTGGGCATCGCCAACCAGCGGGAGACGACGGTCGTCTGGGAGCGGGCCACCGGCCGGCCGGTGCTCCGGGCGCTGGTCTGGCAGGACACGCGCACCGGCCCGCTGGTGGAGGAGCTGTCCGCCCGGCCGGACGCCGCGATCGTGCGGGAGCGCGCCGGCATGGAGATCGCCGGCTACTTCGCCGGCCCGCGGCTGCGCTGGGTGCTCGACGCCGTCCCGCGCGCGCGGGAGCGCGCCGAACAGGGCGAGCTGCTCTTCGGGACGATGGAGAGCTGGCTGATCTGGAACCTCACCGGCGGACCGGACGGCGGCGTCCACGTCACCGACGTCACCAACGCCAGCCGCACGCTGCTGATGGACGTGCGCACCTGCGCGTGGGACCCCGACCTGCTGGACTTCTTCGGGGTGCCCGCCGCGATGCTGCCGGAGATCCGGCCCTCGATCGGGGTGCTGGGGACGGCGACCGCACTGCCGGTGCCGGTGCCCATCGGCGGGGCCCTGGGCGACCAGCAGGCCGCGCTGTTCGGGCAGACCTGCTTCTCCCCCGGCGAGGCCAAGTGCACCTACGGGACCGGGAGCTTCCTGCTGCAGAACACCGGCACCGAGCTGGTCCACTCGGCGCACGGGCTGATCAGCACGGTCGCCTACCAGCTGGCGGGGGAGCCGGCGCACTACGCGCTGGAGGGCTCGATCGCGGTCACCGGCGCCCTGGTGCAGTGGCTGCGGGACGGCCTGGGCCTGATCGGCTCCGCCCCGGAGGTCGAGACCCTCGCCCGCACGGTCGACGACAACGGCGGGTGCTACATCGTGCCGGCCTTCTCCGGGCTGCTCGCCCCGCACTGGCAGGGGGAGGCCCGCGGGCTGGTCGCCGGGCTGACCTCCTACGTCACCAAGGGCCACCTGGCCCGGGCGGTGCTGGAGGCCACCGGGTGGCAGACCCGGGACGTCGTCCGGGCGATGGACGCCGACTCCGGGCTGCACCTGTCCGCGTTGCGCGTCGACGGCGGCATGACGACCAACAACCTGCTCATGCAGTTCCTCGCCGACGTCCTCGACACCCCGGTCGTGCGGCCGATGGTGGGGGAGACGGTGAGCCTGGGTGCCGGGTACGCGGCCGGGTTGGCCGTGGGGATGTGGTCGGACACCGGAGCACTGCGCGGGAACTGGCACCGCTCGGCCCAGTGGTCGCCGCGCCCGCAGCGGGCCGCCGAGCTCGACGCCGAGTACGCGGCGTGGGAGCGCGCCGTCCGGCTCAGCATCGCGTGGGGCGACCGGCACTTCCGCTGAGCAGACACCCCGTCCGACATGGTCGTACACCGACCCGTTGCCGGGTGTTGATCACTGTGATTACGGTCACCCGGCCAGCCGTCGTCCCCCCGCACCGGCCGGGCGGCGGCACCGCATCACCGATGATGAGGAGAGCCGCGCGTGGACACGACCAGTCTGTGGACCGTCTTCTTCAGTGAAGTGCTCGGTACCGGCATCCTGCTGCTGCTGGGCGTCGGCGTGGTCGCCAACGTCGCGTTGCCCAGGACGTACGGCAACGGCGGCGGCTGGATCGTCATCATCTTCGGCTGGGGGCTCGCCGTCTTCGCCGGTGTCTACGCCGGCGCCTCCTCCGGGGCGCACATCAACCCGGCGGTGACGCTCGGCCTGCTCGCCAGCGGCACGGACGAGTACGCGCCCGGGGTCGACGTCAGCGTCGCCAGCACGCTCGTCTACGTGGCCGGTCAGCTGGTCGGGGCGTTCCTCGGCGCTGTCGTCGCGTTCCTGGCCTACCGCGCCCACTACAACGACCCCGACGCCGCCGGCACCCAGCTGGGCACCTTCTCCACCGGCCCGGCGATCAAGAGCACCGCGGACAACCTGGTCACCGAGATCATCGGCACGTTCGTGCTCGTCTACATCATCCTGCGGTTCGGCGACACCCCGGGCCAGCTCGGCCCGCTGGCCGTCGCGCTGCTGGTCGTCGGCATCGGCGCCTCGCTGGGTGGGCCGACCGGCTACGCGATCAACCCGGCCCGCGACCTGGGCCCGCGCATCGCCCACGCGGTGCTGCCCATCCGGGGCAAGGGTGACAGCAACTGGGGCTACTCCTGGGTGCCGGTCGTCGGCCCGATCATCGGCGGCGTCATCGCGGGGCTCTTCTCGCACGTCTCGATCTGACCCCTCTTCCACCCGGGGTCGGAGGCGAGCAGCCTTCCCCCACGCGGACCCCGGACCCCATCCGACCCGTAGCAGGACACGACCGAGCAAGGAGGCTCCCGTGGCTCAGTACGTCGCCGCGATCGACCAGGGCACCACGAGCACCCGCTGCATGCTCTTCGACCACGACGGCGCCGTCGTGTCGGTGGGCCAGAAGGAGCACGAGCAGATCTTCCCGCGCGCCGGCTGGGTCGAGCACGACCCGATGGAGATCTGGCGGAACACCCGTGAGGTGGTGGGCCAGGCCATCGCCCGCAGCGACGCCGGCGTCTCGGACATCGTCGCCGTCGGCATCACCAACCAGCGCGAGACCACGGTCGTGTGGGACAAGAGCACCGGCCAGCCGGTCTACAACGCGATCGTCTGGCAGGACACCCGCACCGCGGCGATCGTCGAGCAGCTCGGTGCGCTCGGCGGCGGCGCCGACCGGTACAAGGACCGGGTCGGCCTGCCGCTGGCCACCTACTTCGCCGCGCCGAAGGTCCGCTGGATCCTGGACAACGTCGACGGCGCGCGGGACGCCGCCGAGCGCGGTGACCTGCTCATGGGCACCATCGACGCCTGGCTGATCTGGAACATGACCGGGGGGACGGACAACGGCCTGCACCTCACCGACGTCTCCAACGCCTCCCGGACCATGCTGATGGACTACCGCACGCTGGCCTGGGACCCGGCGATCGCCGAGGAGATGGGCGTCCCGATGTCCATGCTGCCGGAGATCCGGTCCAACTCCGAGGTCTACGGCAAGGGCCGGGCCGCCGGCTTCCTCGCCGGCGTGCCGATCGCGGGCTCGCTGGGCGACCAGCAGGCCGCCACCTTCGGCCAGGTCTGCTTCACCAAGGGCATGGCCAAGAACACCTACGGCACCGGCAACTTCATGCTGCTCAACACCGGTGAGGAGGCCGTCCCGTCGAAGAACGGGCTGCTCACCACGTTGTGCTACCAGCTCGGCGACGCCAAGCCGGTCTACGCCCTCGAGGGCTCGATCGCGGTCACCGGCTCGCTGGTGCAGTGGGTGCGGGACAACCTCGGCATGATCAAGAGCGCGCCCGAGATCGAGGACCTGGCCCGCTCGGTCGACGACAACGGCGGCTCGTACTTCGTGCCGGCGTTCTCCGGGCTCTTCGCGCCGCACTGGCGGTCCGACGCCCGTGGCGCCGTCGTCGGGCTCACCCGCTTCGTCAACAAGGGACACCTGGCCCGCGCCGTGCTGGAGGCGACCGCCTACCAGACCCGCGAGGTGCTCGACGCGATGAACGCCGACTCGGGGGTCGACCTCACCGAGCTGCGGGTCGACGGCGGCATGGTGGGCAACGAGCTGCTCATGCAGTTCCAGGCCGACATCCTCGACGTGCCGGTGATCCGGCCGAAGATCGCCGAGACCACCGCCCTGGGCGCGGCGTACGCGGCCGGGCTGGCGGTCGGCTTCTGGAACGGCCTGGACGAGCTGACCGCGAAGTGGGCCGAGGACAAGCGCTGGGAGCCGCAGATGGCCGACGACCAGCGGGAGCGCTACTACCGCAACTGGCAGAAGGCGGTCACCAAGTCCCTGGACTGGGTGGACGAGGACGTCAGCTAGACCAACCTCCCGCGTGCACGCCGCGCATCTAGCTTGCCAGACTGACTAGTAAGCCGTACTGTCTACCGCGTGGTGGAGGAACGGTGGCCTGGCGAGTGGATGCGCGGCGTGCTGTCGTTGTGCGTGCTGCGCGTGGTGGCCGACGGCCCGACGTACGGCTACGCGATCGCCGGTCGGCTCGCCGACGCCGGGCTGGGCTCGGTCAAGGGCGGCACGCTCTACCCGATCCTCGCCCGGCTCGAGGCCGACGGGCTGGTGACGTCGTCCTGGGAGGCCGGCGACGCCGGTCCCGGCCGCAAGTTCTTCACGCTCACCGGCGCCGGGACGAGCGCCCTCGGCGAGCGCACGGAGCAGTGGCACGCCTTCACGCAGCGGGCTGCCGCCCTGCTGTCGTCCCCGCACGTCCCCGCCTGAGGAGGCTCCCGTGGAGTACCGGCTGAGCACCACCGACCAGGGCTGGTGCGACGACCTGCTGCTCGCCCTGCGGCTCCGGGACGTCCCCGGCACCCGGATCGGCGAGGTGCTCGCCGAGGTGCAGAGCCACCTCGCCGAGACCGGCGAGGACCCCCGCGAGGCGTTCGGCGAGCCGGGGGAGTACGCCGACGAGGTCGCCGAGGCGCTCGGGATGCCCGTCCCCGTCACCGCCGGCGGCATCTGGCGGGGGCTGATCCGCTCGCTGACCTGGCGCGACCTGGCCACCGCCGTGGTCGTCGGACTGGCCAGCGCCCTGCTCGCCGACGGGCTGTGGTCCCTCGGTGCCGGCGAGACGGCGGCGTTCGGCCAGCCCGCCGGACTGGTGACCGCGGCCGCCGCCCTCGTGCTCGCGGGGTACGTCACCTGGCTGGTGCGGGGGGCCCGGCGCGAGCCCGGCGACCCGGTCGTCGACCCCCGCACCGGCGAGGACATGGCCCGTTTCCCCCGCGCGGCGATGGCCCTGATGGTCGCCGTCCCCGTCCTGTCCCTGGCCGGGATGGTGTTCGGCGGGTACCTCACCCGCACCTGAGCGGCCGGAGACGCGACGTCGGCCGCTGGGGTCAGCCGGCGAGCGCGGCGCTCACCACCGCCCGGGCCTCCTCCTGGACCTCGGTCAGGTGGTCGGGGCCGCGGAAGGACTCCGCGTAGATCTTGTAGACGTCCTCCGTGCCCGAGGGCCGCGCGGCGAACCAGGCGTTCTCCGTGGTGACCTTCAGCCCACCGATCGAGGCGTCGTTGCCGGGGGCCCGGGTGAGCTTCGCGGTGATCGGCTCGCCGGCCAGCTCGGTGGCGGTGACCGCCTCCGGGGAGAGCTTGCCCAGCTTCGCCTTCTCCTCCCGGCTGGCGGCGGCGTCGACCCGCGCGTACGTGGACTCGCCGAAGCGTTCCGTCAGTGACGCATGCAGCTGCGACGGCGAGCTCCCGGTGACCGCCTGGATCTCGGCGGCCAGCAGGGCGAGCAGGATGCCGTCCTTGTCCGTCGTCCACACGCTGCCGTCCCGGCGCAGGAAAGACGCGCCGGCCGACTCCTCGCCGCCGAACCCGACCGTGCCGTCGAGCAGGCCGGGCACGAACCACTTGAACCCGACCGGCACCTCCACCAGCCGGCGGCCGAGGTCGGCGACCACCCGGTCGATGAGCGACGAGGACACCAGCGTCTTGCCCACCGCCGTCCCCGCCCCCCACTCCGGGCGGTGCGAGAACAGGTAGGAGATCGCGACGGCGAGGAAGTGGTTGGGGTTCATCAGCCCGCCGTCGGGGGTGACGATGCCGTGCCGGTCGGCGTCGGCGTCGTTGCCCGTGGCGATCTGGAAGTCGGCGCGCTTGCCGATCAGCGAGGCCATCGCCGCCGGGGACGAGCAATCCATCCGGATCTTGCCGTCCCAGTCCAGCGTCATGAACCGCCAGGTCGGGTCGACCAGCGGGTTGACCACGGTGAGGTCCAGCCCGTGCCGCTCGGCGATCTCGCCCCAGTAGTCGACGCTCGCCCCGCCCAGCGGATCGGCGCCGATGCGCACCCCGGCGTCCTTGACCGCGGCCAGGTCCAGGACGCTCGGCAGGTCGTCGACGTAGGTGCCGAGGAAGTCGTAGGGCTGGGCGGCCGCACGGGCGCGGGTGAACGGGATCCGCTGCACGCCCTCCAGGCCGGCGCGCAGCAGCTCGTTCGCCCGGCGGGCGATCCAGCCGGTCGCGTCGGTGTCGGCCGGTCCGCCGTTGGGCGGGTTGTACTTGAAGCCGCCGTCCCGCGGGGGGTTGTGCGACGGGGTGACGACGATGCCGTCGGCGAGACCGCTGGTCTTGCCACGGTTGGCGGTGAGGATCGCGTGGCTGACCGCGGGCGTGGGCGTGTACCCGTCGGCGGCGTCGACCAGCACGGGGACGTCGTGGGCGGCCAGCACCTCCAGCGCGCTGGCCCAGGCCGGCTCGCTGAGGCCGTGCGTGTCGCGGCCGATGAACAGCGGACCGTCGTAGCCCTGCTGCGCCCGGTACTCGCAGATCGCCTGGGTGGTGGCGAGGATGTGCGGCTCGTTGAAGGCGCCGTCCAGCGCCGAGCCGCGGTGGCCCGAGGTCCCGAACGCCACCTGCTGCGCGACGTCCTCCGGATCGGGCGCGACGGTGTAGTAGGCGGTGACCAGGTGCGCGACGTCGACCAGGTCACTGGGCTGCGCGGGCTGTCCGGCACGGTCGGAGCTCATGGCCCATGATCCTGGCCCGTCGGGGGCCCGGACGGCGACTCGGTGTCACCCGCTGGTGGTCGTCCCCGTGGGCTCGCTTCCCCGGTCCGGTCGGTGGGCGGCCGTAACCTGGCCGGGTGCTCGGCGCCTGGCAGGAGATGGTCACCGACGCGGCACTGCAGGACGCGGTCGGGCCGGAGGTGCTCGACCGCGCCCGGGCGTACGTCGCGCGCAGCGTGCTCGACGTCCGGCTCGCCGACGACGCCCGCCGGCTGACCGGGCTGGTCCAGGGGGGCGCGCCGACGCCGTACCGGACGACCGTCGTCCGCACCGACGGCGGCCGGGTCGGCTGGGCCGGTGCCTGCACCTGCCCGGTGGGCGATGACTGCAAGCACGCCGTGGCGGTCCTGCTGTCCCTGCGGCCGGCCCTCCATGACGCCCGGCGCACCGCTGTGCGCAGCTGGGAGCAGGAGCTCGAGGAGCTCGTGGGCGCCGCCGCGCCGGAGGCCCGCGCGGCGGTGCCGATCGGGCTGCAGTTCGAGCTGGTCGACCCCGGGCCCGGGCGCGGTCGCGCCTCGGTCGGCGCGCCGGGCAGCCGGCAGCGCCTGGTCCGGCTGCACCCGGTGATGCCCGGCAAGCGGGGCTCCTGGGTGCGCACCGGCGTCTCCTGGCGGCAGCTGCAGTACGACAGCGTCCGGGCCGGCTGGGACCCGGCGCACCTGGCCGCGCTGCGCGCCCTCCACGCCACCCACCAGGCGGCGCGCAACCAGTACTACTCCTACGCCCCGACCGACGTGTACCTGCACGAGTTCGGCCCGGGGCTGTGGCGGCTGCTCGCCGAGGCCGTCGCCGACGGCGTCCCGCTGCTGACCGCCGACCGGCCGCACCGGCCGGTGCGGCTGCTCGCCGACGCCGCGGACGTGGCCGTCGACCTGCGCCGGGACGGCGACTCCACCGATCTGTCCGCCGTGCTGCGGGTCGACGGCCGCGCGATCGACCCCGGGCGGCTGTCCTTCCTCGGCGTCCCCCCGCACGGGGTCACCGTGGACGGGCCCCGCCGGGACGAGGCGGCCGACGGCGCGCCCGGTCTGCTGCTCGCCCGGCTCGACCGGCCGGCGCCGCCCGCGCTGGCCGGCCTGGTGATGCGGGGCGGCACGATCGGCATCCCGGCCGGTGACGTCGACCGGTTCCTGCGCGACTGGTACCCGGGGCTGCGGCAGACGCTGCCGGTCATCTCGGCCGACGGCTCCGTGGAGCTGCCCGACGTCCTGCCGCCGCGGCTCGCCGTCGAGGCCCGCTACCCCGGCGACGGGACGGTCTGCGTCACCTGGTCGGTCCGCTACGGCGCGCACCGGTCCTTCTCCCCGGCGGCTGCCGACGAGCTGGTCCCCGCCGGCTCCGGCCGGGACCCGGCGGCGGAGGAACGGCTGGTGGAGGCGCTCCCCGGCCCGGTCGGCGGGCTGCCGGAGCTCTGGACGCCGGGGCGCCGGCTGGCGGCGACCGCCGAGCTGTCCGGGATGGAGGCGCTGGAGTTCACCACCGACGTGCTCCCCGCGCTGCGCGCCGACGGGGGAGTCGACATCACCGTCGTGGGCACCCCCACCGCCTACCGGCAGACCCACTCCGCGCCGCAGATCAGCTTCACCGCCCGGGACAGCCGGGAGTCCGACTGGTTCGACCTCGGCGTCACCGTGACCATGGACGGCCAGCACGTGCCGTTCGCCACCCTCTTCCAGGCGCTGGCCGCCGGCCGCACCCGGCTGGTGCTGCTGTCCGGCACCTGGTTCTCCCTGCAGCGCCCTGAGTTCGAGCAGCTCCGGCTGCTGATCGAGGAGGCCCGCGCGCTCCAGGACGTTCCCGGGGACGGGGTGAAGGTCAGCCGGTACCAGGTCGCGCTCTGGGAGCAGCTGATGGGCCTGGGGGTGGTGGAGGAGCAGAGCGAGCGCTGGACCCGCGAGGTGCGCGGGCTGATCGACGCCGAGCACGCCGCCCCACCGCCGGTGCCCGCCGGGCTGGCCGCGCAGCTGCGGCCCTACCAGCACGAGGGGTACGGCTGGCTGTCGTTCCTGTGGGACCACCGGCTGGGCGGTGTGCTCGCCGACGACATGGGGCTGGGCAAGACGCTGCAGACACTGGCCCTGCTGGCCCGGGCGCACGAGGCCGGGGAGCTGGACGCCGCGCCCGCGCTGGTGGTGGCACCGACCAGCGTGGTCTCCACCTGGGCCCGGGAGGCGGCCCGGTTCACGCCGGGGCTCCGGGTGGTCACCGTGGACGAGACCGAGCGGAAGCGGGGCACCTCGCTGGCTCGGCGGGTGGCCGGCGCGCACGTCGTCCTCACCTCGTACGCCCTCTTCCGGATCGACGCCGACGCGTGGACGTCCCTGCCCTGGCGCGGGCTGGTGCTCGACGAGGCCCAGTTCGTCAAGAACCACCGGGCGCGCACCTACCAGTGCGCGCGCCGGCTCGAGGCGCCGGTCAAGCTGGCCCTGACCGGCACGCCGCTGGAGAACAGCGTGATGGACCTGTGGGCGCTGATGTCGATCGTCGCGCCCGGGCTCTTCCCCGATCCGCAGCGGTTCACCGAGCAGTACCGGACGCCGATCGAGCGGGACGGCGACGCCGAGCGGCTGGCCGTGCTGCGCCGGCGGATCCGCCCCCTGGTGCGCCGCCGGACCAAGGAGATGGTCGCCGCCGAGCTGCCGCCCAAGCAGGAGCAGGTGCTCGAGGTGGTCCTCAACCCGCGGCACGAGAAGCTGTACCTGACCCACCTGCAGCGGGAGCGGAGCAAGGTCCTCGGGCTGGTCGAGGACATGCAGAAGAACCGGATGACGATCTTCCGGTCGCTGACCCTGCTGCGGCAGCTGAGCCTGGACCCGGCGCTGGTCGACCCGGCCTACGCCGACGTGCGGTCCAGCAAGGCCGACGCGTTCCTCGAGCACCTGCGCGAGGTGGTCGCCGAGGGCCACCGGGTGCTGGTCTTCAGCCAGTTCACCCGGTTCCTGGGCGGCATCCGCGACCGGCTGACCGCCGAGGGCGTGGACTGGGTCTACCTGGACGGGCGGACGCGCGACCGGGACGCACGGCTCGAGGAGTGGCGCACCGGGACCGCGCCGGTGTTCCTGATCAGCCTCAAGGCCGGCGGCTTCGGGCTGACGCTCACCGAGGCCGACTACGTCTTCGTGCTCGATCCCTGGTGGAACCCCGCGAGCGAGGCCCAGGCGGTCGACCGGGCGCACCGGATCGGCCAGGACAAGACCGTTCTCGTCTACCGGCTGGTCGCGGTGGGCACCATCGAGGAGAAGGTGATGGAGCTCAAGGCCCGCAAGCAGGCGCTGTTCTCCCGCGTCGTCGACGACGGCGCCCTCGCCTCCGGTGCGCTGACCGCCGACGACGTCCGGGGCTTGTTCGGATAGGGCCTCCTCGGACAGGGCCTGGCCGGCTGACCGCTCACCCCCGCCGCGGCTGTCCCCGGTAGGTCCCGACGCTCCACAGGTTGCCCTCCGGGTCACGGACGGCGAACTCCCGGCCGTGGCCGGCGTCGTGGAGCTCCTGCAGCACCTCGGCACCGGCGGCCCGCGCCCGGGCGTACGCGGCGTCGACGTCGTCGGTGACCAGGTAGGTGGCCGCGCTCCCGGGCTGCACCGGCCAGGCGCCGTCGTCCCGGACCGAGCCGAGCATGACGCCCCCGCCGAGGGGCCAGGACAGCTCCGCGTGGGCGACGACGTCCCCGCCGCCGTCGGGCTGGTCGCCGTACACGGCGGTCTCCTCGAAACCGAACGCGTCGACGAGGAAGCGGATCAGGCCGCGGGCGTCCCGGGCGCGGAAGGCGGGCCAGACGGTGGGCAGCGGAGCGTCGGGAGTCGTCATGCCGATGATCGTGCCGTCACCGGCGGGCCTCCGTCTTGCACGAATCGGACCTCGGCGGCCAGCCAGCGGGTGGGGGACAGGCCGCTGAACGCCCGCCACTCCCGGGTCAGGTGCGCCTGGTCGGCGAAGCCGGCGGCGACGGCCAGCCCGGCGAGGTCCGGGCTGCGGCCGGCGCCCACCCGGGCGGCCAGCGCGCGGCGGGCCCGGTCGAAGCGGACGACGCGGGCGGCCTCCTTGGGCGACAGGCCGGTCTCCGTGCGGAACCGCGCGCCCAGGTGCCGCTCCGACCAGCCGACCCGGGCGGCGATCTCGGCGACCCGCATCCGCCCACCCGAGGCGGTGGTCAGCCGCCACGCCTCGGCCACCTCGGGCGGTGGCGCACCGCCGTCCGGCGCGCCGCCGTGCCGCAGGCCGCTGTCCCGCACGCCGCGCAGCAGCACCCGCTCCAGTGCCGCGAACCGCTCCGGCCAGGTGCGCGCTGCGCGGAACCGTTCGGTCAGCTCCGCGCCGGCCCGGCCGAGCACGTCGGCGGGCGGGCAGTCGAGCGCGGCGAGCTCACCGGCCGGCAGCCCGAGCAGCCGGCGGGCACCGAGCGGGGTCAAGGCCAGCTGGACGCCGGCCTGCCGCCCCGGGTGGCTGATCAGCGCGGGGGTGGTGTGCAGGCCGCCGAGCAGCGCGTCGAACTCGCCCGGGGCCTGGCGCGGATCGGGGTGGGCGGCCATCCGCAGCGGCTCGTCGAGGGTGACGACGAGCGTCAGGTGCGGCGAGGGGAGCCCGCGGTGGACGCCCGCCGGCAGCCCCTCCTGGCGGTAGCCGACCGCGGCGGTGACCAACCCGCGCAGCGCCGGGTGCGGCCGGTGCGGGAACCACTCCTCACGCATCTGACCAGCATGGACGCCCGGTCGCCTGCTGACCAGGCGGTCAGGCCGTCAGGCGGTCAGGCCGTCAGGCGGTGGCGATCGCCGCCACGAGCCCGAGGGTCAGGAAACCGATGCCGACCCAGCCGAGCACGATGCCGGCGGTCGCCATGCCACCACCGGCGTCGCCGCGCTCCCGGATCTGGCGCTTGGCGATGTAGCCGAAGACCAGGGCGAGCACGCTGCCGATCCAGTAGATCCAGACGATGCCCAGCACCATCGACGCGATGGCCAGCCCGTTGGTGCGCCGCGGCGGCGCGTACGGGTACCCGTACGGCTGACCGTGCGGTCCGGGGTACGGGGGGCCCTGCGGCGGCGGACCGGCCGGCTGACCCCCGTAGGGCGCCGGGTTCCACCCGCCGCCGTCCTGCGTTCCGTAGTACGGCTGGCCGTCCCCAGAGGTCATCTGCTCGTCCCCGTCGTCCCCGGCAGGCCGACCGTCCGGCTCGCCTCGTTCCGGCGAGCGTACGAGCCGGGGCGGCGCGGTGATCAGCGGAGTTCCCCCGGGAGGGTGAGGTCAGCGGTCGACGCGGGCGGCGGTGCGGCGGACGGCGAGCCCCTGACGGAGCAGCCCGGACGCGAGCGCGGCGCCGACCCCCTCGCCGGCGCGCAGCCGCAGGTCCAGCAACGGCTCGCAGCCCAGGGCCTGCAGGACCAGCTCGTGCCCCCGCTCCCGGCTGCGCTGCCCGGCGACCAGCGCGGACTGCGCGGCCGGCTCCAGCAGGACGGCCACCAGCGCCGCCACCGAGGTGGCGAACCCGTCGACCACCACCACGGCCCCGGCGCCGGCGGCCCCGAGCGTCACCCCGGCGAGCACGGCGAGCTCCGGCCCGCCCAGCTCGCTCAACGCGGCCATCGGGGAGAGGTCGGTGCCCGCGCGGGCCAGCGCTGCGCCGACCGCGGAGAGCTTGCGGTCGAGCATCGTGGAGTCCGCCCCCGACCCGAGGCCGACCACCTCCCGTGGTTCCACGTGCAACAGCGCACAGGCCAGCGCCGCCGCGACGGTGGTGTTCGCGACGCCGACCTCGCCGAGCGCGACGAGCCCACCGCGGCCGTGCTGCTGCCCCAGCTCCCGACCGGCGGCGACGAGCCGCTCGGCGTCCGCCGGGGTCATCGCGACGGCGGTCACCAGGTCGCCCCGCGGGCCCGCGGGGCGGACGGCGACCGCACCGGGCACCGCCGGTCCGGTGACCCCGGCGTCCACCACGACGACGCGCGACAGCCCGGCCTCCCGGGCCGCGGTGACCCCGACCGCCGTCCCGGCCACGGCGGCCCGCACGACGTCCCGGGTGGTGCCGCCCGGATAGGCCGACACCCGGTGCGCCGCGAGCGGGTGGTCCGCAGCGGCGAGCACCAGGACCCCGCCGGTCAGGTCCGCGTGCCCCAGCGCGACCGCCCGGTCGACCGCCCTGTCGAGCACGCCCAGCGAGCCGGGCGGGGTCAGCAGCCGGTCGCCGGCGTCCCGGGCGGCGACCACCGCGGGCTGGTCGGGGGCGCGCAGCCGGGACGGGGGAGACGCAGGCTCCTCGCCGTCCTCGGCCGGCCACCGGTCGGTGAGGACGACGTCGGTCAGCGGCTGCCGGCGCGACCAGCCCGCGCGCTCCAGCCCCGGGTCGGGCGGCCGCTCGTCGGGCCAGCCCAGGCACAGCCAGCCCAGGGTGACCACGCCGTCCGGCAGGCCCAGCAGGCCGGCGAGGTCCTCGGGCCGGAAGAGGGTCACCCAGCCCAGGCCCAGTCCCTCGGCGCGGGCGGCGAGCCACAGGTTCTGGACCGCCGCGGCGCAGCTCCAGAGGTCGGCGTCGGGGAACGTGGCCCGGCCGAGCACCCCGGCCGCCGGCGTCCGCCGGTCGCAGCACACGACCACGCCGAGCGGCGCGTCCCGCACGCCCTCCAGCTGCAGGTCGAGCAGCCGGCGGCCGGCATCCGGGTCCAGCTGTGCCGCCTGGCGGAGCCGCTCGCGGTCGGTGAGCACGGCGGCCCGGTCCCGGAGGGCGGCGTCCCGGACGACGACGAACCGCCACGGCTGGCTGTGGCCCACCGACGGCGCCTGGTGCGCGGCGGTGAGGACCCGGGTGAGGACCTCCTCGGGCACCGGATCGGGGCGGAAGCGGCGGATGTCCCGGCGGGCGCTGATGGTGCGGTAGAGCCCGGCCCGGTCGGGGCCGGGCAGCGCCCAGCCGGTGGGGTCGGCGGCGCGCTCGGTGGCGGAGGTGCGGTCGCCGATCACGGGGACGGGCCGCGGCCACGTCGTCACTGCCCGACCTGCCTCACTGCTCGGCCTGCCTCACTGCTCGACCTGCCGGAGGAACCGCCGGACCGCCTCGAGGAAGACCTCCGGCTGCTCCGAGTGCACCCAGTGGCCGGCGTTCTTGACCCGCACCAGCCGGGTGGCGGGGAACAGCGCGTCCATCCGGGGCCGGTCCTCGTCGAGCACGTAGGTGGAGTTGGCGCCGGCGATCCACAGCACCGGCCCGTCGTAGCTCGCGCCCGGCGGGGGAGCGGGGAACCGGCGCAGCTCGCCGAGGTCGCGGGCCAGCGTCTCCAGGTTGAGCCGCCACTTCCAGCCGCCGCCGGCACCGATGCCGTCCCGGACCAGGCTCTGCAGGAGGAAGGACCGGACCATCGTGCTCGGCACGGCGTCCCGCAGGCGCTGGTCGGCCTCTTCGCGGGTGCCCAGCGCGTCGAGGTCGATCGACTGCATCGCCTCGATGAAGGCGGCGAACGGGCTGGCCTCCTCGTCGGGGTCCTCGGTCCGGCCGCCCTTCTCGGGGTAGTCGGTGGGGGCGATGTCGACGACGACGAGGCCGCGCAGGAGCTCCGGCCGGCGCAGGGCGAGCAGCATGGCCACCTTGCCGCCCATCGAGTGCCCGACCAGCGTGACCGGGTTCCCGAGCAGCCCGATCTCCGCCGCGACGAACTCGGCCATGTCGCCGTAGTCGACCCGGTCGGTCCACGGGGAGTGCCCGTGGTTGGGCAGGTCCAGCAGGGTGACCCGGTGACCGTCCTCGGCGAGCTTCCGCGCGATCGTCGTCCAGTTCTTGCCCTGGCCGAACAGGCCGTGCACGAACACCACCCGGGGCCCGGCCTCGCCGAGCGTGCGGGCCGCCAGTCGGATCGGGTCGGTCATCCCCCGATCCCATCAGATGAGGCCGGGCCCATGTCACTGCACCGGTTCGTCGGTGGCCGCGGTTAGCGTCGACGCGCGCCTCCTGGGCGCCCGGTCCCGTCACCTGCCCCTCGTCGTCGCCCTCAGGAGACCTCTGTGCCCGGACGCCGTCGGCGCTCCTCGACCCGTTCCGCCGCTCCTGCGCGGCCCGCGCCCGCGCGGGCGACCCGGCCGCGCGCCGCCGCGCCCGACCTGCCGGTGGCGGGCCCGGGCGAGCGGGTGTGGGTGCTCGCCGTCCCCTTCCGCGCGCCGGCACCGGGGGCGACCTGGCACGCGGGCCTCTCCGCGCACGTGTACGTGGGCCGGGAGCTCCCGCCCGAGCTGGCGCCCTACGACCCGCCGCCGTACACGTTCGAGCGCTTCGTCGAGGACGAGCTCAACGACGTCCCGCGCCCCGTGCCGCCGGCCCGGCCGATGACCCCGCGGCCGGAACAGGTCACCGGGTCCGCGGGGATCGCTGCGCATGCGGCCGCCGGCGGCCGGATGTTCCTGCTCGGCGACGACCCGGGCGTCGGCAAGACGGGCACCGCCGTCCTGGCCGTGCAGCAGATCGCCGGGCAGCGGCCGGTGCGGACCGTGCTCGTGGTCGCCGACCGGCCCGCGGCGATCACCGTGCCGCACTGGGTCCGGTCCATCGCGGCGTTCGGCGGCGCCGCGGACGGAGGGCAGGGCCTGCGCTGGTGCGTCACCACCTGGGACCGGCTGGGCAAGGTCGCCGGGCTGATGAAGGCGACCGGGCAGCGGTTCGACGTCGTCGTCGCCGACGAGGCGCACATGGTCCGGCACACCACGACGCAGCGGTGGAAGCACTGGCGGACCGTCTCAGGGGCGGCGCGGGTGAAGGACGCCCCCTTCGTGCTGCTCGCAACGGCGACGCCGGCGCACAGCCCGCTGGAGCTGCCCTACCTGGCCCCGCACTTCGCCGCCGTGCACGGGGAGCCGCTCCGGGAGTGGTCGGACCTGCCGTCGCGGCTCGCGGCGCACGGGTTCCACGTGGAACGTGCGCGCTACGGGTGGGCCTGGACCGAGGACGCCGACGAGCGCCGCGCGGACCTGGCCCGGCTGCGCAGCTGGCTGGCCGACACGGACCCGCCCGCGACGCTGCACCGGCCCGCACCCTGGGGGCCGGTGTCGGTGACCGGGACGCCGGTCGCGCTGACCCCGGCCGAGCGCGCGCAGTACGAGGCCGAGTGGTCGGAGTTCCGCGCCGAGATGCAGCTGGCGCGGCGGGGCCGGGAGACCGCCCGCGGACGGGCGGCGCTGCTGCGGTTCCGGCAGAAGGCGGGGCTCATCCGGGCCGAGGCGACGGTCGACTGGGTGCGCGCGCAGGTCGAGGCCGGGCGCCAGGTCGCCGTGTCGGTCGAGTTCGTGGAGACGGCGGCCGACCCGATCCGCGCGGCGCTGCTGGACGGCGGCGTCGCGGTCGCCGGCATCTACGGCCGGGACCGCTTCGACGTGGAGGCCGAGCGGCTGCGGTTCCAGCGCGGCGACGCGCCGGTCTGCGTCTTCACCGTGACCGCGTCGATCAGCCTGCACGCCGGAGAGCTGCTGCCCGACGGCCGCACGGCCTCCACCACGCCGCGTGTCGGCCTGTTCCACCAGCCCCGGTTCTCCGGCATCGGCGCCCGGCAGGTGACCGGCCGGACGCACCGGGACCACCAGGTGTCCCCCTGGCGGGTCGCCTTCGCGCAGGACACGGTGGAGGAGGACGTCGCCCGGGTGATGGTCGAGCGGCTCGCGGTGACCGGTTCGACCGCCGGCGGCGACACCGCCGGCCTCCAGGAGATCGCCGAGCTGTTGGACGCCGGCTGGCTGCCGGCCACCTCGCTGACCGGCACCGACTGACCGGCACCGACTGACCGACCCGTCAGGCCGACTGCCGGCGCAGGTGCTCCCGGTGCGCCAGGAGGGCCCAGACGACGTGGCCGAGGTCCATCCGCTCCCCGCCGGAGGACAGGCCGTCGGGCCGGTCGGCGGCCGGATCGACCGGGAGGAGGGGGCGCAGCGCGTCGGTCATCGAGCGTGCGGCGGACGCCCGGCGGGGTGCGGTCGGCAGCGGCGTGACGGTCCCGCCGGCCGGCGCTGCGTCGGCCGGGTCGGTGGGGCTCGGGCGCCGGCCACGGAGCTGGTCGATGGGGTGCACGCCCGCCAGCGGCTCGTCCGTCGGCTGTCCGTCGAGGCCGGCGGCGAAGGCCGCGTCGGCCGGGCCCCAGATCCGCTGCCCCTCCGGCGTGAGCACGATCAGCTGACCGCCGCGCCGGGACATCACCAGCTCCCGGTCGTGCACCAGCCCGTGGTCGACGTCGCAGAGCAGCACCATGCCCGACACGTCGGTGCGCCCGCCGAACGCCCAGCGCCGCAGGTGGTGGGCGTGCAGCCGCTCGATCCGGTCCTCCGTGCAACCGGGCCGCACGCACCCGCCGTCGCGGGCGAGCAGGGCCCGCCGCTGCGCCCGGGTGGCCAGCCGGGCCCGGCGCCCCAGGGCCAGCGGCTGCCCGTTGCGCTCGACGATGACCGTCAGCGCCGCCTCGCACGCCATCCGGCGGACGACCGAGGGGTGCAGGGCGGGACCGCCCTCCAGGTGGGCGCGTCCGGCCGCGGCGTCGTCGGCCAGCACGTCCGCGTCGACGTGGACGACGACCTCCCGCCGCGGCGGGTCGCCGGCCCGCCGGTCGGCCGCGGCGGCGGCGGCGAGCTGCCCCAGGGCCCGGCAGCGGCGGGCGGCCGTGCGCTCCCGCGGGAACGCGTCGGCGTCCGAGCACCCCGGCGGGAACGCATCAAGGGCGTCGCCGGTGCCGGGTGCGGCGGCCCCTCGGGCAACCGCGGCCCGCTCAGCAGCCGCGGCCCGCTCGGTGGCCGCGCGCTCACGGCGGGCGTCCCGCTCGGCCAGCGACTCGATCGCGGCCAGCAGCGCGGCGCCCTCCTCGGCGTCCATGCGGACCTGCAGGGTGAGCATGCCGTCGTCGTCCCACGACCACCGGAAGGCCCGCTTCCCGGTGACCACCCCGTCGTCCACCGCGTCCGACCGGCGCCAGGCCCGCACCACCTTGGCCAGCTGCGAGGCGGTGGTGTGCCCGGCCAGCTCGACCAGCTCCGTCTCCGTCGCCGCGTCGGCCACCCGGGTCAGCTCGCGCACCTTGGAGTACGACAGCCTGCCGTCGGCGAAGGCCCTCGCCGTGACGGGCAGGCCGCTCAGCGCCCGGGCCACCCGGACGTGCTCACGGGCCGCACCCGGACTCAGCCCGCACTGCCACGCCAGCCAGTGGGCGCAGGACACGATGCCGACCCCGGCCCAGCCCCGCCGCCGGTCGAACTCCGCCACCAGGACCAGCCAGGCCGCGGTGGCCGCGGCCAGCCGCACCGCGCCCGAGGTGATCTCCTGCGCCAGCTCTCCCAGCGGCCGCTCCACCGCCGGTGCCGTACCCGTCCCGTCGTCCATGGCGCGACGTTAGGGGAGGGGTACGACGGAACCGGCTGGTCAGGAGGCGGACGGCGTTCCCGCGGGAACGTCCCGGGTCAGCCGGGGAGCCGGCGCATCGGCAGGTGCGGGATGCCGTCCTCCAGGTAGTCCGGGCCGGAGCGCCGGAAGCCGAACCGCTCGTACCAGCCCTCCAGGTAGGCCTGGGCGCCGATGTCGATGGTCCGGCCGTCGCACAGCTCGATGCCGCGCCGGATGAGCTGGGCGGAGAGCCCCCGGCCACGGGCGGGGACGGCGGTCGCCACCCGCCCGATCGACCGGTCCTCGCCGTTCTCGAGCACCCGGATCGTGGCCAGCACGGAGCCCGCGTCGTCGGCGAACCACAGGTGCACCGTCCCGGGTTCGGCGTCCCGCCCGTCGAGCTCGGGGTAGGGGCAGGCCTGCTCGACGACGAACACGTCGACCCGCAGCCGGAGCAGCCCGTAGAGCTCACCGGGGGTCAGCTCCTCGAAGCGGGCGGTCCGCAGGACGGGGGTGCCGGTCACCCGCAGATCGTCCCCCGGGCAGGTGCCCGGCCGGTCGCCCGGGTCAGGACCGCGCCGCGCCGGGTCAGGACCGCGGCTGCGCGCCGTCGCCGTCCAGCTGCACCCGGGTCGCGGCAGGCGCCCCGCCGTCCTCGGTCACGCCCTTGCCCAGCCGGCGCAGCACCGCCCCGACGTCCAGGCCGGTCAGGTCACCGGACAGCTGCAGCCCCTGGGCCACGTTCGCCGCCACCGAGCGGCCGAGCGCTCCCGGGCCGTCGGCGGAGATCACGGTCATCTTCTCCACGCCGGCCAGCGGCGCGGACGCCGCGGCCACGACCTCGGGCAGCACCTTGACCAGCAGGTCCAGGATCGCCGCCTCGCCGTAGTTCTTGAACGCCTCGGACCGGGCGTCCATGGCCGACGCCCCCGCCTGCCGGCGCAGCTTCTCCACCTCGCCCCGCTTGGCGCCCTCGATCGCCTCGGCCTCGGCCTCCTGCTCCACCCGGTAGCGCTCGGCGTCGGCCGGACGGCGGACCTCGGTGTCCAGCTGCGCCTGGGTGAGGCTCGAGTGCGCTCGGCCACCTTCTCCTGGGCGGCGAGCACCTCCTGGTCCTGGGCGGCCTGGGCGAGCGGGCCGGCCGCGGCCGCGCGGGCCTTGGCCGCGTCGATCTCCGCGTCGATCTCGGCCTGCTTGAGCGCGAGCTGCCGCTGCGACGGCGATCGCCTCGTCCGCGAGCAGCTGCTCCTGCTGGGCGGCCTGCCGGGCGCGCGCCTCGGCGATCGAGGTCTCCTTGAGCACCCGCGCCGCTGGTCAGCCGGCCCACGATCGAGCGCAGCGCGCCGGCCAGCACCTCCGAGGTGAAGGTGTCGCCGATCGCGATGAGCAGGGTCACGAGGGCTCGCCGGGGGGTGGGAGGAGGGGCGGTCAGGGAGCGGTGGAGACGACCTCCACGGACGTCTCGGTGGGGGTGTCGACGACGTACACCGGGGTGCCGGCGGGCAGCGGGACCGCACTGCGGGCGTGGTACTTCAGCTGCTGGCCGCCGACGGTCAGCCGGACCTCGCCCAGCCCGCCGGCCGGCACCCGGGAGACCACGACCCCCTGGGCACCGAGCAGCCGGTCGCGGGTGGGCGTCGGCTCGGTCGGCATGTCCCGCAGAGCGGCGGACAGCCGGACGGCGCCGGCGGCCAGCGGCAGCGCGACGAGGAGCCCGCCGGCGAGCGCGAGGGAGAGGGCCACCGGCCGCGGGAGGTCGGGCAGCAGGGCGGTCACCGCCGCTCCGCCGAACCCGACGCCGCCCAGCAGCGCGGCGATCGCCGGGAGGGAGAACGGTCCGTCGGCGTCCGCGGAACCGAGGTCGAGGTCGCCCAGCACCAGGGCGAGGACCAGCACGACGACCCCGGCACCACCCAGCACGAGGAACGCGACGGCGGTCGGTTCCACGTGTCCTCCAGTGCTGCCGTCCGGGTCGGGCGAGCGCACAGCGTCACAGCCGCAGCGGCGGATGATCAAGACGAGTGACGTGGGACGGGCCACCACCACCCGGTCGGGTGAACGATCGTGTTGTACGTTCGCGGCCGACACGGGGTGTCCCGCCCGGGACTGAGAGCACACCCGTCGAACCTGCCCCAGTTGACACTGGCGAAGGGATGTCACGGCGTGGAAGCCACCGACCTCCGCGCGGCCCACGCGGCGCTGCGCGAGACCGCACCCCTGGTGCACTGCCTCACCAACACCGTCGTCCAGACGATCACGGCGAACGCGCTGCTCGCGGTCGGCGCCGCGCCCGCGATGGTCGACGACCCCGCCGAGGCCGGCGAGTTCGCCGCGGTGGCGTCGGCGGTGCTGGTGAACGTCGGTACCGTGCAGCAGCGCACCGCCGAGGCCATGCGGATCGCCGCCCGGGCCGCCGGGGACGCCGGGACCCCGTGGGTCCTCGACCCGGTCGCCGTCGGCGGGCTGACGTTCCGCACCGAGCTGGCCGCCGACCTCGCGGCCCTGCGGCCCACCGTGGTCCGCGGCAACGCCTCCGAGGTGCTCGCGCTCGCCGGGGCCGGCAAGGGCGGCCGCGGGGTGGACAGCACCGCCACACCGGAGGACGCGCTGGAGGCCGCCGGGGAGCTGGCCCGGCGCACCGGCGGCGTGGTCGCGGTCAGCGGGCCGGTCGACGTGGTCACCGACGGGACCCGCGTGGTGCGGATCGGCGGCGGCTCGGCGCTGCTCACCCGCACCACCGGCGCCGGCTGCGCGCTGGGCGCGCTCGTCGCCGCGTACGTCGCCGCCGCCGCCGCCGGCGACCCGCTCACCGGCACCGTCGCCGCGCACGCCCACGTCGCGCTCGCCGCGGAGATCGCCGCGGACCTCGCCGACGGGCCGGGCACGTTCCCCGCCCAGTGGCTGGACGCCCTCGACGCGCTGGACGACGACGCGCTGACCCGTGCCGACCTGCGCACCGACGACTGAGGACGACGGCGTGCGGCGTCCCCTCGACCCCACCCTGTACCTGGTCACCGACACCGCGCTGAGCGCGCCGCGCCCGGTGCCGGACGTGGTGGCGGCCGCGGTCGCCGGCGGGGTGACGTGCGTGCAGGTCCGGGACAAGACCGCGAGCCGCCGGGAGCTGCTGGCGCTGACCCGCGCGGTGCGGGCGGTCCTGGCGGCCACGCCGCACGTGGCGCTGGTCGTGAACGACGCCGTCGACGTCGCGCTGATCGCCGGGGCAGACGGCGTGCACGTGGGCCAGGACGACCTCCCGCCGGCCGACGTGCGGGCGCTGCTCGGCCCGGACCCGTGGCTGGGCGTCTCGGTCAGCGGGGACGCCGACCTCGACGCCGTCCTCGCGCTGCCGCCGGGGACCGTCGACCTGGTCGGGCTGAGCCCGGTCTGGGGCACGCCGACGAAGCCGGACACCGGCCCGGCCCTCGGTCTGGACGGCGTCCGCCGGCTGGCCGCACGGGCGCGGGCGGGCGGGGTCCGCTCGGTCGCGATCGGGGGCATCCACGCGGAGAACGTCGCCGCGGTCGCCGCCACCGGGGTCGACGGGGTCTGCGTCGTCTCCGACGTCTGCGCCGCCGCGGACCCGGAGACCTCGGCGCGGCTGCTGCGCGACCGGCTGCGCCCGGAGGTCGGTGCCCGATGAGCGCCGCGGTCGCGCTCACCGTGGCCGGCAGCGACCCCAGCGGCGGGGCGGGCATCCAGGCCGACCTGAAGACCTTCAGCGCGCTCGGTGCCTACGGGACGGCGGTGCTCACCGCGCTCACCGCGCAGAACACCCGCGGCGTCACCGGCGTGCACCCGGTGCCGGCGGAGTTCGTGGGGGAGCAGCTCCGCACGCTGTTCGCCGACGTGACCGTGCACGCCACCAAGCTCGGCATGCTCGGGACGGCGGAGGTGGTGCGCGAGGTCGCCGCGGTGCTCGCCGGCCGCCCGGGCGGACCGGTGGTCTGCGACCCGGTCATGGTCGCGACGAGCGGGGACCGGCTGATCTCCCAGGAGGCGGTGGACGCCGTCCGCACCGAGCTGCTGCCGGTCAGCGACCTGGTCACCCCCAACGCGCCCGAGGCCGCCGCGCTGCTCGACGTCGCGCCGGCCACCCGGGTCGACCAGCTGGTCGAGCAGGGGTGGGCGCTGCTGGCGCTCGGCCCGGCCGCGGTGCTGGTGAAGGGCGGCCACCTGGGCGGCGGGGAGAGCGTGGACGTGCTGGTCACCGCGGGCGGTGTGGTGGAGACCCGCCGTCCCCGGGTGGCGACGACCTCGACCCACGGCACCGGCTGCACCCTGTCCTCGGCGCTGGCCGCGCTGGCCGCCCGGCTGCACGCGGTGGACGGCGGGGATGCCGGGCTGGACTGGGCGCCCCTGGTCGAGCAGGCCCGCGACTACCTGCAGCAGGCCCTGGAGTCCGGCGGCGCGCTCGGGGTCGGTGCCGGGCACGGCCCGGTGCACCACTTCGCCCGCTGGTGGAGCGCCTGAGGAGTCACTCCTCCTCCAGCACCTCCCGCAGGACGCGGGCGGCGAGCTCGTCACCGCCCTCGGCGCCGAGCAGCAGCTGCTCGACCGCGCCGTCGACGTCGCCCTGCGCGAGCAGCAGCACGCCCAGGTTGTGGTGGCAGTGCAGGTCACCGGCGTCGATGCCGGCCCGGTACGCGGCGGCAGCGGCGACCTCCTGCTGGAACTCGTCGAGGAGCAGGTTGCCCAGCGGCAGCCAGGTGTCCTCCTCGTTGCGCAGCGCGCCGGCCTCGAGGGTGCTGCGCGCCTCCTCGACCCGGCCGGTGGCGCGCAGCAGGTGGGCGAGGTCGACCCGGGCGGGCGGGTAGACCTCCGCGCCGGCCCGCAGCTCGTCCTCCAGCGCCGCGTCGGTGGTGGCGTCCCAGCGCCAGCAGGCCAGGACGGCGCGGGCCTGGGCGTCCCCGCCCTCGGCGGCCCGGCGCATCCACGCCTGCGCGGCGGTGTCCTCGCCGTCCTCGTGCAGCGCCCAGGCCAGCTGCACCGTGGCGGCCAGGTCGCCGCGCTCGGCGCCCAGCCGGAAGGCGGACACGGCCTCACCACGGCGGCCCTGCTCCTCCAGCGCGCTGCCCAGCGGACCCCAGCCGGCCGTGTCGCCGAGGGCGATCGCCCGGCGGGCGGCCCGCTCGGCCTCCGGCCAGCGGTGCAGGTCGAGCAGGACCAGCGCCAGGTTCAGCCAGGCGTCGCCCTCGCCGAGCGCGGCGGCCTGCTCGTGGGCCCGGACGGCGTCCTCCCAGCGGTGCAGCGCGCGCAGGCTGTTGCCCAGGTTGAACCAGGCCAGCGCGGAACCCTGCTCGGCAGCCCGGCGGAACAGCGCCGCGGCGCCTGCGTGGTCGCCGGCGTCGGCGAGGTCGCAGCCGCGGTGCACGAGGTCGTCGATGGCGGCCTCCAGCGCGTCGTCCCCGGTCATGGGCCCGAGTCTGGGGTGGCGGCGGTGCCCGCGTCGACCGGGTCTGACCAGTCCGGGGGATCGCCGGGCCGCAGGTCGGGGTCGTCGGCGGCCAGCGTCCGCACCGGCCCGGGCGCCGTCCGCGGCCCCTCGAACCGCACGGTGACCCGGTTCAGCCCGCTGCCCCACACCCAGCCGGCCCCGAGCCCGGGGTGGACGACGTCCTGCCCGGGGTACCAGGCGACGACGGCGGGACCGGGCGGCGGCTCCTCCTCGACCGGCTCGGGCTCGACCGGGGCCGGCTCGGGCTGCGGGGGAACCGGCTCGGCGAACAGGTCGCCCTGCACGTAGCTGGACAGCCCGGAGACCCCCACCCCGAGCAGCCGCAGGCCCCCGCTGCGGTCGACGGCGCCGAGCAGCCGGTGGGCGACCTCGGCGATCTGCCGGGGGTCGTCGACCGGGTGCGGCAGGGTCTGCGACCGGGTCAGCGTGGTGAAGTCGAACCGGCGCACCTTGAGGGTGACCGTGCGGCCGGAGGTGCCCGAGCGCTGCAGCCGGCTGCCGACCCGGGTGGCGAGCGCCTCCACCTCTGCGGCCAGCCGGGCGGGGTCGGTGAGGTCGCGGGCGAAGGTCTCCTCGGCGCTGACCGACTTCGCCTCCCGGTCGGGCACCACCGGGCGGTCGTCGTCGGCCCGGGCCAGCCGGTGGAGCCCGGCGCCGTGCGCCTGGCCGACCAGGCTGGTGAGGTCGACCAGCGACAGCCGGTGCAGGTCGCCGACGGTCTTCACCCCGATGCTGGCCAGCCGCTCGGCGGTGGCCGGCCCGACGCCGCCGAGGCTGCGCACCGGCAGCGGGTGCAGGACGGCGAGCTCCTGCCCGGCCGGGACGACGGTGAGCCCGTCGGGCTTGTCCAGCTCCGAGCCGATCTTGGCCAGCGCCTTGGAGGTGCCGATGCCCACCGAGCCGGTGACCCCGCCGGTGGCGGCGGCGATCCGGGCCTTCAGGGCGCGGCCGAGGGCGGTGACCCCGGGCACGCTCAGGTCGTGGTCCCCGGCCGCGAGGTCGACGTACGCCTCGTCGATGGACACCGGCTCGACCAGCGGGGAGAGCTCGCGCAGCAGCGCCATCACCACGTCCGACGTCCGCTTGTAGGCGGCGAAGCGGGTGCCGAGGAAGGCGGTGCCGGGCGGGCAGACCCGGCGCGCCTCGGCGGTCGGCATCGCGCTGCGCGCGCCGTACGCGCGGGCCTCGTAGGAGGCGGTGGAGACCACGCCGCGGCCCCCGACGCCGCCGACCACCACCGGGCGGCCGCGGAGCGAGGGCTTGTCGCGCTGCTCGACGGCGGCGAAGAAGGCGTCAAGGTCGAGGTGCAGGATGCTCGGCTCGCGCCGCACGCCACCTCCCCTGTCCCGGACCGACCGTCGATGATGCCCCCATGGCCGAGCCGAGCGCATGGACGCAGATCACCCAGCAGGACCCGGGCCACTCCGCCGCCTACGTCGAACGGTTCCGGACGATGGCCGCCGACGGCGCGGACCTGGCCGGCGAGGCCCGGCTGGTCGACGCGCTGCTGCCCCGCTCGGCCCGGGTGCTCGACGCGGGCTGCGGCCCGGGCCGGGTGGGCGCGTTCCTGGCCGCCGCCGGGCACGAGGTGGTCGGGGTGGACGCCGACCCGGTGCTCATCGCGGCGGCCGAGGCCGACCACCCGGGCCCGCGCTGGGTCGTCGCGGACCTGGCCGAGCTGGACCTGCCCGCGCTGGGCATCGCGGAGACCTTCGACGCCATCGTCTGCGCCGGCAACGTGATGACCTTCCTCGCCCCGAGCACCCGGCGGGAGGTGCTGCGCCGACTGCGCGCGCACCTGGCGCCCGGCGGGCGGGCGGCGATCGGGTTCGGCGCGGGCCGGGGCTACCCGTTCGAGGAGTTCCTGGACGACGCCCGGGCGGTCGGCTGGACCGACGACGTCCTGCTGTCCACCTGGGACCTGCGGCCGTGGTCCCCGGACGCCGACTTCCTGGTCGCGGTGCTGAGCGGGGTGTAGGCACTCCGGCATGACCTACCTGCCCGACCCGGCGACCGTCTCCCGCCACGGTGACCAGCGCACGGCCGGCCGCGCACGGTTCGTCGCCACCGGCAGTCAGACCCGGGGGGACTTCGGCCTGTACGAGTTCACCCTGCCGCCCGGCGCAGTCGGGCCCGGTCCGCATCTGCACCGGACGTTCAGCGAGTCCTTCCACGTGCTGGACGGCGAGCTCGCCGTGCTCGCCGGCGAGGAGTGGACGACGGCGTCCGCCGGCGACCTGATCTACGTGCCGCGCTCGGGGGTGCACGCCTTCCGCGCCGCCCGCGAGGACGTGGGCGCCCGGTTCCTGATCCTGTTCACCCCCGGCATCCCGCGCGAGCGGTACTTCGAGGGCCTGGTCGAGCTCTACGCCGACGGACGGCGGCCGACCACCGAGGAGATCGACGCGTTCGCGCTGCAGCACGACCAGCTCAACCTGCGCGGGTGAGCGTCCCGTGCCGCTGCTGACCGTCGGCCACGGGCCCGACCACCGCGACCGCCTCGGGGACCGGCTGGCCGCGGCCGGGGTCGAGGAGCTGGTCGACGTGCGCCGCTTCCCCGGCAGCCGGAGCAACCCGGACGTCACCCGCGACGAGCTGGCCGCGTGGCTGCCGGCCCGCGGGGTCGCCTACCGGTGGGAGTCGCGTCTGGGCGGGCGGCGACGGCTGCCGGCGGGGGAACCGGTCGTCGACGACTGGTGGACCGTCGCCCAGTTCGCGGCCTACGCGGCGCACACGCGGAGCCCCGAGTTCACCGCGGCCCTGGACGACGTGCTGGCGGTGGCGGGCGAGCGCCGGGTGGCGGTGATGTGCAGTGAGTACGTGTGGTGGCGCTGCCACCGGCGGCTCGTCGCGGACGTCGCCGTCCTGGGGCGCGGGCTGCCGGTGGAGCACCTCATGCCGGACGGGCGGCTCGCACCGCACCGGCCGTCGGCGGGCGCGGTGCTGGGGGACGACGGCCTGGTGCGCTGGCCGGCGTCCTGAGGCCCGATCACTCGCAGGCGGTGCCGTCCCCGTCGCCGTCCATCGCGTCGGACCAGCCCGGGTCGCCGCGGTGCAGCGGCGCCGCGCCGGCGGCCCGCGCGGCGGCGCAGTCCGGGTAGGGCTGCTGCGTCGACGTTCCCGCGGGAACGTCCACCGGCGCGGGCACCGGCTCGCCCGGGCAGGTGCCGAGGACGCGCTGCAGGGCGTCGTGCTCGGCCCGCGTCACCCACAGCCCGTAGGCGGCCTTGACGGCGACCTGCCGGGCCGCGTAGCCGCAGCGGGCCGCCCGGTTGGGCGGCAGCCAGGTTGCGGCGTCCGCGTCGCCCTTCTGCCGATTGGCGGATGAGTCGACCGCGAGCAGGTTGAGCGGGTCGTTGGCGAAGGCGGTGCGGCGGGCGTCGTCCCAGGCGAACGAGCCGGTCTGCCAGCTGTTGCCCAGCGCGACGACGTGGTCGATGTCGACGCTGCTGCCGTCGCCCTTGACGAACTCGATGGTCCGCGCGGTGTACGGGTCGGCCAGGGTGCCGCGGACGACCACGCAGTCGTGGGTGCCACGCTGGAACGTCTCGCCGGTGAGGTCACGGGCCAGCACGTCGTTGCGGGTGTCGCAGCCGTTGCGGTCCGGGTCGGTCCACCCCGGGCCGAAATCGTCGCGGTCGTAGCCGGTCTGCGGTGCGCGGCCCTTGACCGCGAGGGTGGCGAGGACCTCGGCCGCGGGGCGCCCCGCCGCCGGCGCGCTCGCGGAGGCCCGAGTCGCGGCCTCCGAGACGGCGTCCGGAGCGGAGGCGGTGCTGGTCCCGGCCGGCTGGCAGGCGACGGTGGCCAGCACGGCCAGCGCGGCTAGCGCGAGGGACCGGGTCGGACGCGGTTTCACGTGGAGCCCCCGGGGAGTCGGTACCCCTCGACGCTAGGCGCGCGGGTGCCGCTCCCCGGGGACGTCGCCAGCCCGTGTCGCCGGGCCGGTCGGCTCAGCCCTTGCCGTTGCCCTTGCCGCCGCCGCCGTTGCCGTTGTTGCCGGGAGCCGGGGCCGGGGCCTCGCCGGTGGCGGGCTCGGCGGTGTCCCCGCCCTTGCCGGCGTTGCTGCGCGCCATCTCGGAGACTGCCCGGCCGTGCTCGCGGCCGGACTCGAAGCTCTGGCGGGCGACCTCGGAGACGGCCTGGCCGTGGTTGGCCGGCGCCGTCGGCGCCGGCACCTCGATGACCGGCTCCTCCACGACCGGCTCCTCGACGGGCTGCTCGACGACCGGCTCCTCGGCGGGCTGCTCGACGGCCGGCTCCTCGACGACGGGCTCCTCGACGACGGGCTCCTCGGCGGGCAGCTCGACGACCGGCTCCTCCACGACCGGCTCCTCGACCGGCTCCTCGACAGTGGGCTCCTCGGCGGGCTGCTCGGCGGTCTCCGACGGCTCCGCACCCTCAGCCGGCTCGACGCCGTCGTCGGTCGGCTCGGTGGTGACCTCCGTCGAGCTGTCCGACGTCGGCTCGATCGCCTGGGCGACGCCGATGGTGCCGCCACCGACGATCGCGAGGGCCACGGCGCCGACCGCGACCTTGCCGGCGAGTCCAGCAGGGGCGAGCTTGGCGAGCAGGGCAGGGAAGAGAGCGGGCACAGCGGACTCCTAGGGAGGAGAGGACAACGTCCTGGGAGTCCTCGACGGAACTCGGCCCGGTCTTGAGCAGGTCCACCCGGTCAGGGGACGTGCCGTACCCCCGTCGGGGGTCTACCCGCCCGGGCGGCAACGCTCCGAAGCGGCGCTGGGCACGGTCTCCCCCAGGCTGGTGCGCCGCGCGAGGCTCAGGTCACCGGGGCGAAGCGCAGGTGCACGTGGTCCAGCCGCCGCCCCACGACCGTGCCGACCGGCCAGAACCCGGCGAACTGCACCACGTCGTGCACCGACTCCTCGAGGTGGTCGGCGAAGACCTCGGCGCCCAGCACGTCAGGGCCGAGGCCGGCGGCCAGCAGGTGGGCCTCCACCGCCAGCTGGACGTCAGGCACCGTCAGCTCCAGGTCGCGCACCATCGCGGTGGTCGTGGCGCGCAGCGAGTTGGTGCCGGTGAACGCCCGACCGCAGCCGCAGTCGCCGTCCGCCCCGCCGTCGTCGCAGCCGCACGACCAGCCCAGGACGACCAGCTCGCCCTCGATCGCGTGGCAGAAGTCGCCGGGCCAGGTGCCCTGGGTCTCGCTCGTCGCCGTCAGCAGCTTCACGCCGGCAGCGTGACAGCGGGGTCCGACAGTTCTAGTTCGCCATGTCCACGAAGCGGCTGTAGTGGCCCTGGAAGGCGACGGTGACGTTGGCGGTGGGGCCGTTGCGGTGCTTGACCAGCATGATGTCGGCCTCGCCGGCCCGCGGTGATTCTTTCTCGTACATGTCTTCGCGATGAATCATCATCACCATGTCCGCGTCCTGCTCGATTGATCCACTTTCGCGAAGGTCGGACAGCATTGGTTTCTTGTCCTGGCGCTGCTCGGAGCCACGATTCAGCTGGCTCATCGCGATGACCGGGACCTCGAGCTCCTTGGCCAGCAGCTTGAGCGCACGGGAAAACTCCGAGACCTCCTGCTGGCGGCTCTCGACCCGCTTGCCCGACGTCATCAGCTGGAGGTAGTCGATGACCACGAGCTTGAGGTCGTTGCGCTGCTTGAGCCGCCGCGCCTTGGCCCGGATCTCCATCATCGTCATGTTCGGGGAGTCGTCGATGTAGAGCGGGGCGTCGGCGATCTCGCCCATCCGGCGGGCCAGCTTCGACCAGTCCTCGTCCGACAGGGTTCCGGCGCGCATGTGGTGCAGCGGCACCTTCGCCTCGGCCGACAGCAGACGCATGGTGATCTCGTGCTTGCTCATCTCCAGCGAGAAGATGGCGGCCGGCTGCTGGTGGTGCACGGAGGCGTTCCGCGCGATGTCCAGACCCAGGGTCGAGTTGTGCGTCGGGATGAAGCTGCGCCCGGCCAGGAAGAGGTGGTCCTCGGCGTCCACCTGGATGCAGCGCACAGGGACGCTCGCGACCGGGCGGACCTCCGTGATGAAGCGGACCCCCCGCGCCGTGAACGTGCGGGCGCCGCGCTCCTTGTGGAGCAGCTTCTTCCGCTCCAGCCGGAAGACCTCGTCGTCGGTCGTGAAGGTCAACGTGTAGCAGGTGGACGACGCCTCGGACCGGCCCGCGACGCGCTTGCGGCTCATTCGGACCCGGTGCCCGAGGCCGGCAATCAGCTCCTGGGTGTCCTCCGCGAGCCGCTGGTTGTCGACGGCGAACTGGACGACGCCGTTCGGGGCCACGGTTCCGTCCGTGTCGAGCAGGCCGGCCAGCAATGCCCGGCGCTGCGCCACCGACGCCCGCAGGTACCTCGCCGGGATGTGCTTGTCGCCCAGGACGCCGAGCGAGCGGAGGAGCCCGGTCACCGTGCCGTGCTCGGCCCGGCACTCGCGGCACCGGGCCGGGCCGGCGGAGGGGCCACCGCAGTCCGGGCAGCGCGCGGCCCGGCCGACGCCCCCACCGGCCCGCAGCTTGCCACCGCAGGTCTTCCCGCAGGTCTGCACCTGCGATGTCTTCGGGACGAACGGCTTCCCGCACATCGGGCACGGGCGCTCGGTCACGGCCGCGCGGGCCGGCAGCCGCATCGCGTACCGCAGTTCGGCCGACGTCCGGTCGGCGACCAGGCCCTCCGCTTCGATGTACACGGCGATCTCGGGATCGGCACTGGTGTACTGCGCGGAGGCCGATGTGCCGTGACCGAGCCAGACGCCCAGCGCGTACGGCGGCACGGGCAGGTCCGCCTCGGGCAGGTCCAGGGGCTGGGCATTGGTGACCGAGTGGTTGAGTCGCTCGTCCGCGGTGGCGCACCGGACGGTGCGCGCCAGCTCCTCGGTGGTGCGCACGGCGGCGAAGGCCCGCTGGTCGCAGCCGTGCCGGGCCGCCTGGGCGGACCTGCGGCTGGCCCTGTCGTCGGTGAGCCACTGGTGCTGGGCGTCGGCCACGAGGGCCGAACCGTCGGAGAAGTGCACCTCGTAACAGGGGCGGCCGGTCATGACCTCGGTGGCGGCGACCACGGTGGTGGGGCGCCCGTCGGAGCCGATGACCTGGTCACCGACGGCGACCTCGCCCATCGTGGTCCAGCCGGTGGGAGTGGCGACCGGGGTGTCGAGGGCAAGTGCCTTGCCCACACCCGGGCGGGCGGCGATGACGATCATCTGACCGGCCTGCAGGCCGTTGGTGAGCTCGTCGAGGTCGCGGATGCCGGTGGGCACACCGCGGGCGGTGCCGCCGCGGGAGGCGATGGCGTCGAGCTCGTCCATCGTCGGCTGCAGGATGTCCTCGAGGCGGGAGTAGTCCTCGCTCATCCGCTTCTCGGTGACGTCGTAGATGGCCTGCTGGGCCCGGTCGACGATGTCGTCGACGTCGCCCTTGCCGTCGGCCGCGCCGTAGCCGAGCTGGACCACCCGGGTGCCGGCCTCGACCAGCCGCCGCAGCACGGCCTGCTCGGCGACGATCGCGGCGTAGTAGCCGGCGTTCGCCGCCGTCGGGGTGGAGGCGATGAGCGTGTGCAGGTAGACCGCGCCGCCCATCTTCGACAGCTGGTCGGTGCGGTTGAGCTCGGCGGCGACGGTGATCGCGTCGGCCGGCTCGCCGCGGCCGTAGAGGTCGAGGATGCAGTCGTAGACGATCTGGTGCGCGGGCCGGTAGAAGTCCGGGCCCTGCAGGACCTCCACGACGTCGGCGATCGCGTCCTTGGACATGAGCATGCCGCCCAGCACCGACTGCTCGGCAGCGACGTCCTGAGGGGGCTGGCGGTCGTACTCCGGCGCCGTCGTCCTCGGCCTGCTGATGTCGTCGACGACGGCCACGCCTGGTCCCCCCGTTCCCGGCCCACTGCTGGACCGTGTCGTTGTGCTCGCTGCGCTGTTCACTTCTTTGCTACCGCCGGGCACTGACGATTCCGTGCCCGGCGGCGCTGGGAGGACGGTAGGAACCGGGGAGGGGGTGCGTCCAACACCGCTGTGCACGCCGATCTGCACAACTTGTGGACAAGTCGGTGGACGGAGCCGGTCACCGTGTGGAGACCGCGGGGGACGCGTCCCCGTCGTCCCCCGGCAACCCACCCGCCACCTGCGCACCCGCCCTGCCCAGGGTGTGGACGGGAGAAAGTCGGCGGATTTCTCCGGGTCGACACGCCCGGCCCCGTCGCCTGCTCCCCGCAGGTCCCAGCGACCCCATGTCGACACCGGGGACCACCGGTGGGGGAGCAGCCGGCCGGAGACGCCGCGAGGGGCGCCGGACCGAAGTCCGACGCCCCTCGCGGGCGGTGCTGTGGTGCGGTGGAGCCGCCCGATCAACCGGCGACGACGTCCAGGGTGACCGGGACGGCGACCTCCGGGTGGACCCGCACCGTGACGGTGTGGGTGCCCAGGCTCTTGATCGTCGGCAGGTCGATCCGGCGACGGTCGAGCTCGGGACCACCGGCGGCAGTCACGGCGGAGGCGATGTCCGCGGTGGTGATGCGGCCGAACAGGCGGCCGCCCTCACCGGAGCGGGCCGGGAGCGTGACCGTCAGCTTCGAGAGCTGGGCGGCCTGCGCCCGGGCCTCCTCGAGCGACTTCACCTCGCGGGCGGCACGCGCCCGACGCAGGCTCTCCACCTGCTTCTCGGCACCGCGGGTGGCGACGATGGCCAGCCCGCGGGGCAGGAGGTAGTTGCGGCCGTAGCCGCCCTTGACCTCGACGGTGTCACCGGTGGAACCGAGACCGGTCACCTCGTGGGTGAGGATCAGCTTCATCGTGCTCATGGTCAGCGCGCCGTGGAGGTGTAGGGCAGCAGGGCCATCTCGCGGCTGTTCTTCACGGCCACGGCGACGTCCCGCTGGTGCTGGCTGCAGTTGCCGCTGACGCGGCGGGCACGGATCTTGCCGCGGTCGGAGATGAACTTCCGCAGCAGGGTCGTGTCCTTGTAGTCGATGTAGGTCGCCTTGTCCTTGCAGAACTGGCAGACCTTCTTCTTGGGCTTGCGAACCGGGGGCTTGGGCACTGGGGTCTCCAGAGATCAGTACGGGGGGATCAGAAGGGCGGTTCGTCGGAGGACGCCGGCGGGGTGGACCACGGGTCGCTGGACCCGCCGCCGGAGAAGCCGCCGCCACCGCCGCCGCCGCCGAACCCACCGCCACCCTCGCTGCGCGCAGCGCGGGTGACCTTGGCCGTGGCGTACCGGAGGCTCGGGCCGACCTCGTCGACCTCGAGTTCGACGACGGTGCGCTTCTCGCCTTCCTTCGTCTCGAACGAGCGCTGCTTCAGGCGCCCGGAGACGATGACCCGCGAACCGCGGGTGAGCGACTCGGCGACGTTCTCCGCCGCCTGCCGCCAGACGTTGCACCGGAGGAACAGCGCCTCGCCGTCCTTCCACTCCTGCGACTGACGGTCGAAGGTGCGGGGCGTCGAGGCGACGGTGAAGTTCGCGACGGCGGCACCGGACGGCGTGAACCGCAGTTCCGGGTCGGCCGTCAGGTTCCCGATGACGGTGATGACGGTCTCGCCGGCCATGGTCAGTGGACCTCGGGCCGCATCAGCTTGGTGCGCAGCACGGACTCGTTGAGGTTCAGCTGCCGGTCCAGCTCGGCCACGGCGGCCGGGTCGGACTCGATGTCGACGATGGCGTAGATGCCCTCGACGTTCTTCTTGATCTCGTAGGACAGCCGGCGGCGGCCCCAGATCTCGGTCTTCACGGTGCCGCCGGCGTTGGTGACGACGGACAGGAACCGGTCCAGGCTGGGAGCGATGGTCCGCTCCTCGAGCTCAGGGTCGAGGATGATCATCAATTCGTAGTGACGCACGGAGAACCCCACCTCCTCTGGTCTCAGCGGCTGCAGCACATCTGCAGCAGGAGGGTCGTACACGCGTCGCGCGCCCGATCTGCCGCGGTGGACCCGCGAGCAGGGAGGACGCGCACTGGACAGACTACCAGCGCGGTGGACACCTCCCGCCGGCTGACTATCGTCGCGCGGGTGGCGGGTCGACAGGGAACAGCGCAGCCGGTCGGTGTCCACGTCGGACGGGGCCTGACCGAGGACGGCGAACTGGCCGACGGCGGCCCGCTGGCCCGCGCGGCGGAGATGGACGCCGACGCCGTCCAGGTGTTCCTCGCCGACCCGCAGGGCTGGAAGGCGCCCAGGCCCCGGCCGGACGCCGAGGCGCTGCTCAGCGGCGAGGTCGGCGTCTTCGTGCACGCGCCGTACATCGTCAACGTGGCCTCGACCAACAACCGGATCCGCATCCCCAGCCGCAAGCTGCTCGGTCAGCACGCGCAGGCCGCGGCGGCCATCGGGGCGCGCGGGATGGTCGTGCACGGCGGCCACGTGCTCGCCAAGGACGACCCGGCCGCCGGGTTCGGCAACTGGCGCAAGACCTTCGCCCGGCAGGCCGACGCGGGCGGCTTCGGCATCCCCGTCCTGATCGAGAACACCGCCGGCGGGGACAACGCGATGGCCCGGGAGCTCGCGGCGCTCGGCCGGCTGTGGGAGGCGGTCGGCGAGTTCGGCGCCGGGTTCGTGCTCGACACCTGCCACGCCTGGGCGGCCGGCTGGGACCTCACCCGGGCGGTCGACGACGTGCTGGCCGTCACCGGGCGGATCGACCTGGTGCACCTGAACAACAGCCGGGACCCGGCCGGCTCCGGCCGCGACCGGCACGCGCCGCTGACCGACGGCGAGATCCCGGTGGAGCTGCTGCTGGGCGTGGCCCGGGCCGCGGGTGCCCCCGTCCTCCTGGAGACGCCGGGCGACGCGGCCAGCCACGCGGAGGAGATCGAGCTGATCCGCTCAGCGCTGCGCGGCTGAGCGCAGCCGCGTGCCCGTCAACCGGACCCGGTCGGGGGCACCGTCCAGGACGCCGCCGGCGGGGTCGTCCACGGCCGGCCAGCTGGTGCGCACCCGGTCGCCGTCGGGGTCCCGGACGTCGCGCACGACCAGCGCCATGAGGACGACGAGGGCGACGTCCCGCAGCACGACCGCGGTGTAGAACCACTCGACGTCCACCCCCCGGTCGTCCGCGCCGAGGTAGTACAGCATCGTCAGCGCCCAGACCAGCGCCTCGGTGACCTGCCACAGCAGCAGCGAGCGCCAGGCCGGGCGGGCGAGCACGGCCAGCGGGACCAGCCACAGCGCGTACTGCGGGCTGTACACCTTGTTCAGCAGCAGGAAGGCGGCGACCAGCAGGAACGCCAGCTGGGGCACCCGCGGCCGCAGCGGCGCGGCCAGCGCGAGCCACAGGACGCCGGCCGCGCACAGCAGCAGCAGGACGGCGACCACCGCGTTCAGCTGCGACGGCGACTCCCCCTCGGCCAGCGGGCCGTCGAGGAACGTGTCCCCCGACAGGTCGATGAGCATCGCCCAGATCGACTCGGGGTTGGCCGGCCGGGTGTCGCTGAGCGTGAAGAACCGCAGCCAGCCCTCCGTGCCCAGGACGGCGACCGGGGCGTTGACGACCAGCCACGCCACCCCGGCGGCGCACGCCGTCCTCAGCCAGGCGCCCAGCCGGCCCGCCCGCAGGCACAGGGCGAACAGCACGCCCAGCACGATGACCGGGTAGAGCTTCGCGGCCACCCCGAGCCCCAGCAGCACCCCGGCGAGGACCAGCCGGTGCCGCGCCCAGGCCCACAGGCCCAGGGTGGTCAGCGCGACCGCGAGCAGGTCCCAGTTGGTGAAGGCGTGCACCAGCAGCACGGGGGACAGGGCGACCATCGCGGCGTCCCAGGGCCGCCGGCCGCTGAGCGCGAGCACGGCCCGGGTGACCAGCAGGGCCAGCCCCGACAGCAGCAGGCAGGTCACCACGTAGAAGGTCTGCACCGGGACGCCGTCCGGCAGGAGCCCGGAGCCGGCCGCCAGGCCGTCGTAGGACCGGGCCAGGACCGCGGCCAGCTGCATCAGCCCGCCGGTGAGCACGGGGTACTCCACGAGGGAGTCCAGGTAGGGCACGTCGCCGGTGTCCAGGCCGTGCAGGCCGAACAGCGGGACGGCGTCGTTGTAGCAGAAGTGGGTGTACTGCTTCGACCCCGTCCAGTTGCCGTCCGCGCAGGGCTCCTGCTTGACCCACGCCAGGGTGAGGACCAGCACGGTGAACAGCAGGCACACCCGCAGCGGCGTCCAGAACAGCGCCCGGCCGGTCACCGCGTGCCGGCCCCACGGCCCGCCGACGGCCTCGCTGGCCTGCGCCGCGACCGGATCGGTCCAGGTCGGGACGACGCGGTCCGGCGGCGGCGGAGCGGCGACCTGGGGCGGCGCGCCGTGCCCCGGGAACGCCTCGGGCCCGCCCCCCGGCTGGTCGGCCGGGGCGGTCGGGCCCGAGGGTGTCGTGCTCACCCGGTCAGTGTGCCGGGGTCGGGATCAGCGGTTGGACGGCGGTGCGGGGGACGTCGTCGGCGGCCTGCCGATCGCCACGCTGGTCGTCGCGGGCACCGAGACCGACGGCGGCGGGACCCCGGGGACCTCGGTCGTCGGCTCCGGCGACCCGGTCTCCACCGGCGGCTCGCTGGTCGTGGGGGCCGGCGCCTCGCTGCTGGGGACCGGGGTCGCCTCCTGCGTGGTGGCGGGGGCCTGCGTCGTCGGCACCGAGACGCTCTCCCCGGTGTCGCCCCGGATGAGCGCCTTGGCCGGCAGCGGCTCCTCCGGGGTGCCGGCCAGCACGGTGTCCATGTACTCCTGCCAGATGGCGCCCGGCAGGCCTGACCCGTAGATGATGCTGCCCGCAGCGTTCTCGATCGGCGCCGCACCCTGGGTGCCCATCCACACCGCCGTGGAGATCGACGGGGTGTAGCCGACCATCCAGGCGTCGGAGTTGTCCGACCGGTTGAGGCCCTGGGTACCGGTCTTGGAGGCGACCGGCCGGCCGCCGTCCAGCGACCGCTTGGAGTAGTCCGCGACGCCCTCCAGCGCGAAGGTGACGTCGTTGGCCGTCTCGGGAGAGACGACCTGCTCGGCCCCCGCGGTGCCGTCGACCGTGGTCAGCACGCCGCCCTCGCTGTCGGCGACCTGCGCGACGAAGTGCGCCGGGCGGTACGTCCCCCCGTTGGCGAAGGTCGCGAAGCCGACCGCCTGCTGGATCGGCCGCACCGCGTACTCACCGATCCCGATCGAGCCACCGGTGGAGTCGGTGCCCGGGACGCTCAGCGTCTCGTGACCGGCCAGGGTCTCGGGCACGGTGGGGTCGTTCGGGTCCCAGACGTCCGGGATGCCGGCGGCCGCGCGCGCCAGCTGGGCCACCTCCTCGGGCCCGACCTCGAAGGCCAGCCCGTAGAAGGTGGTGTTCAGCGAGCGGGTGATCGCCTCCTTGAGCGTGCACGCCCCGCACTGCGCGTTGCCGGAGTTGACGACCGGCAGTCCCGGGCGGTCGGGGAACTCCTGCGGCGAGGTGCCGTCCCGCCGGGCGTTGACGCTGATGCCCTGCTCCAGGGCCGCGGCCAGCGTGTACGGCTTGAAGGACGAGCCCGGGGGCTTGAGCGCCTGCGCGTAGTCGGTGGTGTCCGCGGCCGGGTCGTCACTGGTCCGCCGGGCGTTCCCGAAGTAGGCCAGCACGCCGCCGGTCTTGGGGTCGATGGAGACCAGCGCCTGGCGCAGGGCCGGGTCCTCCCCGGTCATCACGTCGGTCACCGCGGCGACGGCGGCGTCCTGGTGGGCCTTGTCCACCGTGGTGGTGATCCGCAAGCCCTGCGTCTCCACGTCCTGGTAGCCGTGGTTCGGGCCCTCGAGCTCGGTGATCACCTGGTCGACGATCAGCCCCTCCGGGCCGCTCGGGACGCCGAGGCCGTTGCCCTCGTCCGGCAGCACCGCCGGGTACTGGGCCGCCGACCGGGCGGCCGCGTCGTACCAGCCCTGCTCGACCATCGCGTCGAGCACCCGGCCCCAGCGGTCCTGGGCCTCCTCCGGGTTGTTCTGCGGGTCGTAGTAGCTCGGGCTGCGCACCAGGACGGCGAGCACCGCGCCCTGCTCGGCGGTGAGCTGCGCGGCCGGGACGCCGAAGTAGGTCTCCGCGGCGGCCTCGATGCCGTACGCGCCGCGGCCGTAGTAGATGGTGTTGAGGTAGTTCTCGAGGATCTCGTCCTTGGTGTACTGGTTGTCCAGCTTGACCGCGAGGAACAGCTCCTTGAACTTGCGGCTGAACGTCTGGTCGGAGTTCAGGAACGCGTTCTTGACGTACTGCTGGGTGATGGTCGAGCCCCCCTGGGTCGAGCCGCCGGTGAGGTTGTTCCACGCGGCCCGGACGATGCCGGTGAAGGAGATGCCCGGGTCGTTGTAGAAGTTCCGGTTCTCCGCGGCCAGGATCGCGTTGCGGGCCGGCTCGGAGACCTCGGCCAGCGGGACGTTGATCCGGTTCTCCGGGCCCAGCCGGGCCATCTCGGTGACGCCGTCGGAGTAGTAGAGGATCGTCGTCTGCTTGCTCTGCACCGACTCGGGGGTCGGCACCTCGGTGGAGGCGTAGACGACGCCGACGAAGACGCCCATCAGCACGAGCATGCTGACGAACAGCCCGGCGAGGACCTCCAGCCAGCGACGGCGCCGCTGCCTGCCCGTGGGCCTGCGCTTGCGGCCGCCGGAGCCCCCGGCCGGCCGGCCGCCCGGGGGACGGCCACCCGGGGGACGGCCACCGCCCGAGGACCCGCCGGGACGGCCGCCCCCGGAGCGGCCACCGGAGGGGCGCCCGCGGGAGGCGGGGGATCCGCCGCGGGCCGGGGTGCGGCCACGGCCGGGCGTTCCGCCGGTGGAGCGGGCGGCCGGCGGGGGACGGCGCACCGAACCCGAGCCGGACCCGAGGCGGGAGGTCTCGTCGTGGGGAGGCACGCGGTGGGCCCCTTTCCTGCAGGTCGGAGGTGGTCCGGCGAGCCGGGACCACCCGGTGTGGCGTCTTCACTGTGCGCCCGCCCCCAGGGCAGGCGTCAGCCCGGTCCGGCGTGCAGGCCGGGCCGGGCGCGGGTCTACTCGGTCGCCGCCCGGCGGCGGGTCCGGCGTGGCGAGCGTCCCGGCACCGGTTCGGCGCCCAGGACGTAGGAGAGGACGAGGTGGTTCCAGCCGCACCCGCGGCAGACCTCGACGGTGTACACGGAGAACTCGTCCTGCGCCGCGTCCATCCGGGCGAGCTCGGCCTGGCCCTTCGCCTGCCCGGACACCGCGCCCAGCCCGTCGCCGTAGACGTAGCTGACCTGGGTCAGCCGCTCCCGACGGCAGAGCGGGCAGGGCGTGTCGGTGGGCTCCCCGTGGTACTTCGCGGCCCGGGACAGGTACGGGCTGGCGTCGCAGACCTCGAAGAGGCCGGCCCGCCCCGCGCGCACGTCGGCGAGGAGCGCGCGCCGCTGCAGTGCGTAGTCCACCACCGACCGTCGTCCGGGCACGGCGCCAAATGTACGCACTGGCGCGCTGGTGGTGGCCTCCTTCGGATGTCGACACGTCGCCGCCCGGCGTCGGCGGCCCGCGCACCCGTGGTTGCGTGGGCTGTGACGTGCGGATGTATCGTCCCGATACATCGAGCCGGTGGACGGCGAGTGGACAGCCGGGGCCGGCAACGGCCGGACGAGGGGGTGGCGGGTGCTCGAGTTCGCCATCCTCGGTCTGCTCCAGCAGTCGCCCATGCACGGCTACGAGTTGCGCAAGGAGCTCGCCGCGGTCCTCGGCGGACGGCGCAGCATCTCCTACGGGTCCCTCTACCCGGCCCTCAAGCGGCTGGCCGGGGCCGGGCTCATCGCCAGCGACGAGCCCACGCCGCGGGCCCTGCTCCCCGCGGACGCCCCGGCGCTGACCGGCCGGCGCGGCAAGGTCGTCTACACGATCACCGCCGAGGGCAAGGAGCGGTTCGCCGAGCTGGTCAGCGAGGCCGGTCCGGAGGCCTACGACGACGAGGGCCGCTTCGGCGTCCACCTGGCGTTCTTCCGGCACACGGCGGCCGACGTCCGGCTGCGCATCCTGGAGGGCCGCCGCCGCACCGTCGAGCGCCAGCGCGACCGGCTGCTGGAGTCGCTGCGGCGGACCCAGGCCCGGCTGGACCGCTACACCCTCGAGCTCCAGCGCCACGGGCTGGACTCCGTCGACCGCGAGGTCCGCTGGCTCACCGAGCTGATCGACAGCGAGAAGGACGACGCCCGGGCCGAGGCCGCCCGCGCGCGACCACCCGGGACCGCACCACCCAGCACCACCTGATCGGCACCACCAGCACGTGATCGGCACACACAGACCGGGCCCGGGAGGGTCCGTCGGAGGGAGACAGTCCATGGCATCGGTCAAGGTCGCCATCGTCGGCGTCGGCAACTGCGCCGCCTCGCTCGTCCAGGGGGTGCACTACTACCGGGACGCGGACGAGTCCGCCTCGGTCCCCGGCCTGATGCACGTCCGGTTCGGCGACTACCACGTCTCCGACATCGAGTTCGTCGCCGCCTTC
>NZ_JABGDE010000018.1:0-60488 GCF_041028325.1 Modestobacter sp. I12A-02662
ATCAGCGAGGTGATCGGCAGCATCAACGACTTCCAGCTGACCATCGCCTCCGCGGTGGAGGAGCAGACCGCGACGACGAACGAGATGTCCCGGTCGGTGCAGGAGGCCGCCGGCGGGTCCACGGAGATCGCCACCAACATCACCGGGGTCTCCACCGCCGCCTCCTCCACCACCCAGGCGCTGGGGCAGACCCGGCAGGCCGTCGACGAGCTGTCGAAGATGGCCAGCGACCTGCGCACCACCGTGGGCCGCTTCACCATCGAGTGATCGATGCTCTACGGAACGTGATCAAGCTCCCACTCAACGGCAGCAACGCGCGGCCGTCAGCCGATCGCCGTCGCGCGAGCGGGTGACGGCCGCGTGGCGTTCCGTGGCTGGTCCCTCCACGATGGACCGACCACCCACTTGGAGGCGACGTGCCGTATTCCCTGGTCAGCGCAGCAACGCTCGGCTTCGACCTGGTCCGCCTGCCCGAGGGCCAGCGGGTCGCCGACGTGCTCCTGACCGGTCTCGGAGCCGACGCGACGACCCTGCGCCGGCTCGCCGCGGCCCACCCGGGCGCCGGCCGCAGCACGGAGGAGCGCGCCGCCCTCGCCGTCCGCACCCGGAAGGCCCACGAGCTGGCCGCGGCCGGCGTCCCCCAGCTGCGGGACGCAGCCGCGGGCGCCACGGACCGCTCGGCCCGGCTGGTCACCCTCCTCGAGCGCAGCACGATCGGCAACACCCCGGCCCTCGAGCGCCTGGTCCGCGACGACGTCCTCGGGCCCGAGCACGCCGCCGTCGCCGACCTCGACCCCGCGGTCGCCGCGCCGGCCGCGGACGTCCTCGCCGACGCCGCCACCGGCTGGTGGGCCGCCGATGCGCTGCAGACCCCGGTCCGCCAGCAGCTGACCGGCGCCTACGACACGGCCGCCGCGCTGGAGCGCTTCCCGCACCCCGACCTCGGACCGGCCGCCGCGGACGTCGCGGTCCTCCTGGCGCAGCTCTTCGCCCTCGACGAGGCCGGTCGCCGCCGGTGGCGCCAGGCGGTCGACGCCGGGCGTGCCCAGCGTCGTCCGTGGGCCGCGGCCATGCACGGGGCCGCCTGGGCTGCGCACGTCTCCGGACGCACCCGCACCGTCGCCGCCGCGCAGCTGATGGCGGTCACCGCCTTCGGCGCGGCCGGCTTCACCGCCCGGGACGGCGCGGACGGCGTCTGGAACGCGCTCGCCGGCTGCGTGGCGGGCGTGGCGATGGCCGACCTGCTCGACGAGGAGTCGATGACCGTGCTCGGCTCGCCGTGGGCGATGGTCACCGGCCGCGCGCTGCCGACGGCAGGACAGCGCTGACGGCGCTGTAGCGCCACTCTCCACCACTCCCGCGCTTTTCTGGCAATTCCCGCTCCATTCCGCACTCAAGCACCCCGCCGGCGCTGCCGATGACAGTCGTGTGCGGCCCTTCGGCCGGTACTTCGGCGGCGGGCGGGGGAGCACGTGCAACCAATCAAGGTCATGGTGGTCGACGATTCGGTCGTCGTCCGCAAGATCGTGACGGACGTCCTCTCCGGGGACCCGATGATCGAGGTCGTCGGGACCGCCCCGAACGGGCGTCTCGCGGTGACCAAGCTCGAGCAGCTCAAGCCCGACCTGGTCACCATGGACATCGAGATGCCGGACATGAACGGCATCGAGGCGGTGCGGGCCATCCGCAGCGGCGCCCATTCCCGGGTGCACAGCCGCGTGCCGATCATCATGTTCAGCACGCTGACCGAGCGCGGGGCGTCGGCCACCCTCGACGCGCTGTCCGCCGGCGCCAACGACTACGTCACCAAGCCGGCCAACGTCGGCAGCGTGGGCCAGTCGATGGAGAGCGTGCGCCAGCAGCTCATCCCCAAGATCAAGGCGCTGACCGGCCGGCCGATGACCAGCGGTCCCGCCGCGGCGGCCCCGGTCGCCGCCCGCCCGCCCGCTCCGCGCACCCGCGCCCCCAAGGAGCCCGCCGTCCTGGTGATCGGCTCCTCGACCGGTGGCCCCGACGCGCTGACCAAGGTGCTGCCGCTGCTGCCGGCCGGCCTGCCGGTGCCGGTGCTCCTCGTCCAGCACATGCCCCCCGTCTTCACCCGCCAGTTCGCCCAGCGGCTGGACCGGCTGTGCGCCCTCGAGGTCGTCGAGGCCGTCGACGGGACGCCGTTGAAGCCGGGCACCGTGCACGTCGCCCCCGGCGACCACCACCTGGTGGTCAGCTCCAGCGGCGGTGTCCGGCGGACGGCGCTGAACCAGGCCGCGCCGGAGAACTTCTGCCGGCCCGCGGTCGACGTGCTCTTCCGCTCGGCGGTCGCCGCCTACGACGGCGCCGTCCTCGGTGTCGTCCTCACCGGGATGGGCTCCGACGGCAAGATCGGCGCCGGCCAGATCCGGGAGGCCGGCGGCACCGTCGTCGCCCAGGACCAGGCCACGTCCGTCGTCTGGGGCATGCCCGGCGCGGTGACCCAGGCCGGTTTCGCCGACGAGGTGCTCCCGCTCGACCGGGTCGCCGACGCGATCACCCGACTCCTGCCCAACCCCCGCCCTCCGGCGGGCTTCCCCCGAGCCACCTCCGGCGCCGGGATCGGAGGTGTGCGATGACCCTCACCGCGACGGGATTCGACTGGGTGCGCCAGCTGGTGCACCGGGAGAGCGCCATCGTGCTGCAGCCCGGCAAGGAGTATCTCGTCGAGGCGCGACTGCTGCCGATGGCCCAGCAGCTGGGCTGCGCCGGCGTCGGCGAGCTGGTCGACTCGGTGCGGCTGCACCCCGACCCGGCCAAGACCCGGCGGATCGTCGAGGCGCTGACCACGAACGAGACGTCCTGGTTCCGGGACGGCGACCCGTTCACCGCGCTGACCGGCACGGTGCTGCCCAAGCTGCTGGCGGCCCGCGGGCCGAGCGACCGGATCAAGATCTGGTCGGCTGCCTGCTCGAGCGGGCAGGAGGCCTACACGATCGCGATGCTGCTGTCCGACGCGCTGCCCCACGCCGCCACCCGGGTGCAGATCACGGCCACCGACATCTCCCGCCAGATGGTCGAGCGCACCCGGGCCGGCCGGTTCAGCCAGCTCGAGGTCAACCGCGGCCTGCCGGCCACCATGCTGGTGCGGCACTTCACCCGCAGCGGCAACGAGTGGGAGATCGCGCCGGCGCTGCGCCAGATGGTCACCGCGAGCGAGTGCAACCTGGCGGCGCCGCTGCCGCCGCTCGGCCTGTTCGACGTGGTCTACCTGCGCAACGTGCTCATCTACTTCGACCTGCCCACCAAGCAGGCGATCCTGACCCGCGTCCGCCAGCTCATGCGCCCCGACGGGTGGCTGTTCCTGGGCGCGGCCGAGACGACCCTCGGCGTCGACGACAACTGGGAGCGGGTCGTCCTCGGCCGCGGCTCCGCCTACCGCCCCCGGAAGGGATCCTGATCATGCGAGCACTCGTCATCGACGACTCCCGCGCCATGCGGCGCATCGTCGGGACCATCCTCACCGACTTCGGGTACGACGTCCGCCAGGCCGGCCACGGCCGTGAGGCCCTCGACGTGCTCGAGAGCGGCAGCGCCGAGGGCTGGGTGCCCGACCTGTGCTGCATCGACTGGAACATGCCGGTGATGGACGGGCTGCAGTTCGTCTTCGCCGTCCGTGCCAACCCGGCCTACCGCCAGGTGACGCTGATGATGGTCACCACCGAGAGCGAGACCGGGCAGATCGTGAAGGCCCTGGCCGCCGGGGCGCACGAGTACCTCATCAAGCCGTTCACGCCCGACGCGCTGCGCGACAAGCTCGCGCTGCTGGGCCTGCTCCCGGAAGGTGCCCCCGCATGACCAGCCCCGCTGGAACGACCCAGCCGATCTCCGCGCTGCTGGACGCGGAGACCGTGCTCGGGATCGCCGACCAGGTCTGGCCGTCGCTCGTCGGCGACGGCGAGGTCTTCGTCCCGGTGCCGGCGCCGCCGCCGGCCGAGACCGTGTCGGCCTGGGTGGACATCACCGGACCCTGGACCGGCTCGGTGGTCCTCACCTGCGCCCCCGCCACGGCCGAGGCGCTCACTGCCAGCGTCCTGATGACCCGCCCGCCGGTCGTCGTGGACGACGAGGACGTCGAGGACGCGCTGGGCGAGCTGGCCAACGTCCTGGGCGGCAACATCAAGAGCGTGCTGCCGGGCGAGTCCCGGCTCGGGCTCCCCCAGATCGGGTCCCCGCCCTCCCAGGGGCGGCTGGACGACGTCTGCCGCGTCGCAGGTCAGTGGCGCGGACAGTTCCTGACCATCACCGTGCAGGGCGCTGCCGACGCGCCCCACGCCGAGCGGAACGAGGTGCCGCTGTGAAGATCCTGGTGACCGATGACAGCCGCGTGATGCGGCAGATAGTCATCCGGACCCTGCGCCAGGCCGGGTTCGACGACCACGACATCATCCAGGCCGAGAACGGCCGTGAGGCCTTCGAGATGGTCGGCGCCGAGAAGCCCGACCTGATCCTCTCGGACTGGAACATGCCCGAGATGACCGGCATCGAGTGCCTGCAGGCGCTGCGCGCCTCCGGCTCGCAGGTGCCCTTCGGCTTCGTCACCTCCGAGGGCTCCCCGGAGATGCGGGAGAAGGCCGCCAACGCCGGCGCGCTGTTCCTCATCGCCAAGCCGTTCACCGAGGACACCTTCAAGGACGCCCTCGACGGGGTGATCGCGTGACCGCCCCGGCCGCGGCGCTGCTGCCGAACGCCAAGGACGTCCGCGACCTCCTCGAGGGGCTGTTCGGCAAGGACGTCGTCGTCGCCCCCGGCGACCCGGTGTCGCTCAACGACAAGCCGGCCGTCGCCGTCTACGTCGACCCCACCATGGCGACCACGGCGCTGTGCCTGGTCGACATCCGGCTGGCCGCCTGGTTCGCCGGCGCCCTGGCCCTGCTCCCCAAGGGCGGGCTCGAGGACGCGATCGACGAGGGCGAGCTCTCGGAGATGCACCTCGAGGTCGTCTACGAGGTGGTCAACGTCGCCGCCTCGATGTTCAACGGCGAGGGCGTCAACCACTCGAAGCTGTACAAGCTGCACGCCCCGGGCGAGGCGGTGCCCGGTGACATCGCCGGGCTCAGCGCCGCGTTCAACCGCATCGACCTGCGGGTCGACGTGGCCGGCTACGGCTCGGGCGACCTGTCGATCGTGCTGGCCCACTGACCGGCTGAACGACTCCGGACCGGGGGAGCGGGACGGAGACGTCCGGCTCCCCCGGTCCTGTGCTGTCCGGCCTGCGCGCGGCGGTGCGCAGGAGGAGCATCACCAGGCAGGCACAACGACCGCACAGGAGCTGTCATGGCCACTGGGAGCACGCCCTCGTCCGAGGCGGCCGGGAGTGCCGCACCGGCCGAGCAGCGGGACCGCACGCACTGGCTCTACATCGCCGTCATCGCCGCGGTGGCCCTGGGCATCGCGGTCGGGTTCGCCGCGCCGGAGTTCGCGATCAGCCTGAAGTGGCTGGGCACGGCCTTCGTGGCGTTGATCCGGATGCTGATCGCGCCGGTGATCTTCTGCACCATCGTGCTGGGGATCGGGGCGATCCGGCAGGCGGCCAAGGTCGGCCGGATCGGTGGCCTGGCGCTGGGCTACTTCATCATCATGACGACGGTGGCGCTGGCCATCGGCCTGGTGGTGGGCAACATCGTGCACCCCGGCGGCGGGCTGGAGCTGTCCGAGGAGCTGCGTGGGCAGGGCTCGAGCCTCGCCGGGCAGGCCGAGGAGAGCGGCGGGACGGTCGACTTCCTGCTCGGGCTGATCCCGACCACGCTGTTCTCCGCGCTGACCGAGGGCTCGGTGCTGCAGGCGCTGCTGGTCGCGCTGCTGGTCGGCTTCGCCATCCAGGCCATGGGCCGGGCGGGGGAGCCGCTGCTGCGCGGCATCGGCCACTTGCAGCGGCTGGTCTTCCGGGTGCTGTCGATGGTCATGTGGCTCGCGCCGATCGGCGCGTTCGGGGCCATCGCGGCGGTGGTCGGGGAGACCGGCCTGGACGCGCTGAAGAGCCTGGCCGTGATCATGCTGGCCTTCTACGTGACCTGCGCGATCTTCGTGTTCGTGTTCCTGGGCGGCATCCTGTGGGCGGTCGCCCGGGTCGGGGTGTTCCGGCTGTTCAAGTACCTGGGCCGGGAGTTCCTGCTCATCGTGTCCACCTCGTCGTCGGAGACGGCGCTGCCGCGGCTGATCGCCAAGATGGAGCACGCCGGGGTCAGCCAGCCGGTCGCCGGGATCGTGGTGCCGACCGGGTACTCGTTCAACCTCGACGGCACCGCGATCTACCTGACGATGGCCTCACTGTTCATCGCCGAGGCCCTGGGTGACCCGCTGACCGTGGGGGAGCAGCTCAGCCTGCTCGCCTTCATGATCATCGCTTCGAAGGGGGCGGCCGGGGTGACCGGCGCCGGGCTGGCCACCCTGGCCGGCGGGCTGTCCGCGCACCGCCCGGACCTGCTCGACGGGGTGGGGCTGATCGTGGGCATCGACCGGTTCATGTCCGAGGCCCGCGCGGTGACCAACTTCGCCGGCAACGCCATCGCCACCGTGCTGGTTGCCACCTGGACCAAGGAACTGGACCGGGAGCAGTTCGACGCCGTGCTGGCCGGCGACCGCCCCTTCGACGAGGCGACCATGCTCGACGACGACGGCCACGGCGGCGGCTCCAGCGACGACACCCTCGCCGACCTGCGCGACGCCGCGGAGCGGGAGTCCGCCGAACGGCAGGCCGCCGAACGCGCCGTCCACTGACCGGGCGCCCCTCCCCGGGGACCGGCGGCCCCGCTGGTAGCCCCGGTTCCCGGGGGGGCGCCCGCCGATGGTGCACAGTGGCCGTATGACGGCGGACGGCGGAGGGCCGCTTGCGGGCCTGCTGGTGGCGGCCGTCCAAGGCATGGCCCGCCCGCTGTTCGTGCTCGACCGGGACTGGCGCTTCAGCTACGTCAACCCGGCCGGTGCCCGGCTGCTCGGCCGCTCGGTCGGCCAGCTGCAGGGCAGGGACGTCTGGGAGGAGTTCCCGGAGGCGGTCGGCGGCCCCTTCCAGGCCGCCTACGAGCGGGTCGCGGCGACCGGTGAGCCGGCGTCCCTCGAGGCCTGGTTCGAGCCGCTGGGCGCCTGGTTCCAGGTCGACGCCTTCCGGACCGACGCCGGGATCGTCGTCACCTACGACGACGTGACCGGACGCCGGCGCACCGAGCAGGCGCGGTCGGAGGCCATCGCCGCCCGCGAGGAGGAGGCCGAGCGGGCCGCGCAGGCCGCGCAGGAGGCCGAGCTGGCCGGGCGGCACCTGATGCTGCTGGGCGACATCAGCCAGGCGATGACCTCGACCCTGGACACCGACCGGGCGGCGCAGCGCTTCGCCGAGCTGGTCGTGCCGCTGCTGGGCGACTGGTGCCTGGTGACCGTGGTGGAGGACGGCCGCCGCCGGGACGTCGGCCGAGCCCACCGGGACCCCGCCCTGGTCTCGGCGGTCAACACCTACGCCGACCTCCGGGTGGAGACCAACCAGACCTCCGCGCCGGTGCCCACCGCCCTGCGGGAGGGCCGGCCGGTGGTCCTGCAGCAGCTCACCGACGCGCAGGTGGAGCAGATGACGACGCCGGCGGCCCGGGTGGCGCTCGCTCCGCTGCGGGTCGGCGCGGCGGCCACGTTCCCGTTGCTCGCCCGCGGGGAGCTCTTCGGCGCGCTCACGCTGGTCAACGCACCCGAGCGGGGGACCCTTCACCGACGCCGAGCTGCGCACCGCCGAGATCGCCTCGCGCCGGGCCGCGCTGGCCCTGGACAACGCGCGGCTGGCCACCGCCCAGGGCCGGATCGCCGAGCGGCTGCAGCGCAGCCTGCTGTCCGCGCCCGTGCAGCCGGACAACCTGGAGCTGGCGGTTCGCTACCGCGCCGCCACGCAGGACGTCGCCATCGGCGGGGACTGGTACGACGCCTTCCTGCAGCCCGACGGCTCGACGGTGCTCACCATCGGCGACGTCATGGGGCACGACCTCGAGGCCGCGGCCGCGATGGCGCAGCTGAAGAACCTCATGCGGGCGATCGCCTACGACCGGCAGGAGGAGCCGGCCAGCGTGATGCGCCGGGTCGACCTGGCCGTCGTCGGGCTGGACGTGTCGGCCCTGGCGACGGTGCTGGTCGCCCGGATCGAGCAGGACGAGGACGACCGGGTGGCCGGGTTGCGCCGGCTGCGCTGGGCCTCCGCAGGCCATCCCATGCCGATGCTGCTGCAGCCGGACGGCAAGGTGGTCGACCTCGACGCCCCGGTCGGTCCGCCCCTGGGCATCGGCTGGCAGGGCCCCCGGGCGGACGGCATCGCCACGATGCCGCCGGGCAGCACGCTGCTGCTCTTCACCGACGGGCTGTTCGAGCGGCGGACCGGTGACCTGGACGAGGGGCGGGAACGCCTGGCCGCCGCCGTCGCCGACCTGGCCGGGGAGCCGCTGGAGCGGCTGTGCGACGGGCTGCTGGCCGCGCAGCTGGCCGACGGCGCCGAGGACGACGTCGCCCTGCTCGCCGTGCGGGCCCACCCGGTGGACGCGCCGCGCCCCGCCGAGGCGGGCCCCCCGTCGGTGCCCGCGGGCCGGCCCTGGCCGGACGTCGCCTGATCAGCGACCGCGCTCGGCGGCGGCCCGGACCGCCGCGCTGATCGCGGCCACCCCCTGCGGGGCCCACAGGATCGAGTCGTGGTCGGTGTCGGGCACCTCGCGGGCGGTGACGTGCGCGTCGGCCAGCCCCATCCCGGCCAGCCGGACCTCGTCGTAGAGGCCGGGCAGCTGGGCCTGCGTGCCGCGGGTGGCCCACAGCAGCGTCGCCGGCACGGGCAGGTCGGTGGTGGCCTCCAGCACGGCCTCGTTGCGGAGCAGGTCGGCGCCGTCCACCCGGACCGCCTCGCGGACCACCGAGCTGCGCAGCTCGGGTGCCGCGCCGACCAGGTCCCGGGCCAGGTGGGCGGCCACGGTGGGCTCGTCGACCCACGGGCCGACGGTCGGGTGCGCGGCCCAGAAGTCCCGGACGGCGGTGAGGTCGGGGAAGGCGCGGTCCAGCCGGTCGAGGGTGGCGCCGAGCAGGGCGGCGAGGAGGGCGTCGGTGTCGGCACCCACCGGGACGGCGAACGGCAGCCCCCCGTCGACCAGCACCAGCCCGTGCACGAGGTCCCGGGCGACGCCGCTCGCCGCGAGGGTGGCGACGAAACCACCCATCGAGTGGCCGACGAGCACGGTGGAGTCCGCGCCCGCCTGGGCGTCCGCCCCGAACCGCTCGAGCAGCGCCGTGACGTCGGCCGCGTGCGCGGAGAACCCGTAGGGGCCGGGCAGCCCGGCGCTCTGCGCCCGCCCGCGCAGGTCCGGCGCCACCACGTCGCACTCGCCGGCGAGGGCGTCGGCCACCCGCGCCCACACCATGGCGTTGCCGGTGATGCCGTGCAGCAGGACGACCAGGGGCGCGGCGGGGGCGTCGGCGGCCCAGTGCAGCGCGGCCAGCTCACCGCCGTCGACCGGGACCCGGATCTCCTCGGGTGGGCGGGTGGAGGTGTGGTCCGGGTCGCTCACACCCTCACCCTCTCCCGCGGCCGGGCCGGTTGCACGTGGAACCCGGCCTCAACCTCCGCAGCGGCCGTGCCGATGTAGATCGTGCACGGCCGGTCCGCGGCCGCACGACGTGAGGAGAGCACGTGACCGGCCAGGCATTGCTCGACACGGCACCGGACCCGGTGCTCGCCGAGCGCGAGCGGCTGCTCGACCTGGCGGCACTCGACGTGCTCGGTCGCGGCCCCGAGGAGCGGTTCGACCGGATCACCCGGATGGCGCAGCAGCTGTTCGGGGTCTCCGCGGCGGCGGTCACGCTGGTCACGGACGCCGTTCAGGTGCACAAGTCCCAGGCCGGGCCGATGCTCCTGTCCGACGGCCGTCGCGAGCACGCGTTCTGCGACGTCACGATCCGGCGTCCGGAGCTGCTCGTCGTCGAGGACGCGACCAAGGACGAGCGGTTCGCCGACAACCCCTCGGTGATCGGCGCGCCCGGCATCCGTTTCTACGCCGGCCACCCCATGACGGGCCCCGGTGGTCACCGGGTCGGCGCGCTGTGCCTCGTCGACGACCGTCCGCGGCACTTCGGCGCCGAGGAGCGGGCGCTCCTCGCCGAGCTCGCCGGCTGGGTGCAGCGGGAGCTGGACCGCAGCACCGAACTCGAGAGCGCCGCGCGCGTGCAGGCCGCGCTGCTCCCGCTGGGCGCACCGGACGTCGCGGGCTACGAGGTCACCGGCATGTGTCTCCCCTCGGGGAGCGTCGGTGGGGACTTCTTCGACTGGCACCCCGCGCCGGACGGTCAGCTCGTCCTCACCCTGGCCGACGTCATGGGCAAGGGACTGCCGGCCGCGATCGTCACGGCGATGGTCCGGGCCGTCATGCGTTCGACCGCCCGCGACGCCGGCCCGGCCGAGGCCGTCCGCGAGGCGGCCGCCACGCTGCACGAGGACCTGGAGCGGACCGGCCGGCTGGTGACGATGTGCCACGCCAAACTCGACGCCGCGGGCCACCGGGTCCGCTTCGCCGATGCTGGCCACGGCCTCATGCTGCTGGTCCGGGCGGACGGCTCGTTCGCCCGTCCGGCGGCGGGCGGGCTGCCGCTGGGCGTGCTGGCCGACGAGGAGTGGCCCGAGGGGGTCGTCGACCTCGCGCCCGGCGACACGGTGGTCGCCTTCAGCGACGGTCTGCTCGACCTGTTCGACGGGACGACGGACTCGCTGCCGGAGATCGCCGCGGCGATCTGGGACTGCGTGGACGCCGCGCACGTGGTGGACCGCTTCACCGTCCTCGCGCGCCGGGTGGGCATCCGCTCGGACGACGTCACCCTGGTCGCCATCCGGCGGACGCCGTGAGCGGCCGCCACCAGGCGCTGCTGCAGGTCGGGGACGCGCGCCGCTGGGGGATCCGGGTGCTGGTCGTCCTCACCCTGCTCAGCGGCGTCAACTACCTGGCGTGGCGGTGGCTGGACTCGATCAACTGGGCCCAGTGGTGGCTCGCGGTGCCGCTGGTCCTCGCCGAGACCTACAGCCTGCTCGACGCCTTCCTGTTCGGCGCGACCGTCTGGCGCATCCGGCAGCGGGCCGAGCCGCCGCCCCCGCCGCCGGACGCGACCGTGGACGTCTTCGTCACCACCTACGACGAGCCGGTCGACCTGGTCATGGCCACCGCCCGGGCCGCACGGGACATCCCGTACCCGCACCGCACCTGGGTGCTGGACGACGGGGCGCGACCCGAGATGCAGGACGCGGCCCGCACCGCCGGCGTGGGCTACCTGACCCGCAGCGCCGACTGGGCCGGGATGCCCCGGCACGCCAAGGCCGGGAACCTGAACAACGCGCTGCTGGCGACCGACGGCGAGTTCCTGCTCGTGCTCGACGCCGACCAGGTGCCACACCCGACGATCCTGCACCGCACGCTGGGCTGGTTCGACGACCAGCGGGTGGCCCTGGTCCAGACGCCGCAGTGGTTCTCCAACGTGGACGACGACGACGTGCTGGGCAGCCAGGCGCCGCTGTTCTACGGCCCGATCCAGCAGGGCAAGGACGGCTGGAACGCGGCCTACTTCTGCGGCTCGAACGCCGTCCTGCGCCGTGAGGCGCTCATGCAGCTCGGCGTGGCCGGGTACGTGCGGGCGGTCGAACGGTCGATCAGGGACGCGCTCCGCACGGCCGGGCGGGTGATCGCCCGCGCGCGGACCGAGGCCCGGACCGCCGGTCCTGCCGTCCATGCCGCGCTGGACGAGGTCGCCTGGGCCGTCCGCCGGGCCCGCGTCGAGGTCGCGGCCGGCGAGCCGGTCTCCGAGGTCACCTACCGCTTCCAGCAGCGGGTCGACGAGGCCGGCCGGGGCGTCGTCACCGACGACCTCGCGCGGATGGAGGCCGACCTGGCCGAGATCGCGGAGATGCCGGGTCCGCCGGGTGCCGTCCTCACGACCGAGCTGGACGGTGCCGTGCTCACCCGGCTCGCCCAGCGGGACTGGTCGCCGATCGCCGCGCTGGATTCGGTGAAGGCCTTGGTCTCCTCGGTCGACGTCGACCTGGCCGGGGAGGCGCAGCCGGTGATGCCGCTCGCGACGATCTCGGTCACCGAGGACATGGCGACCTCCATGCGGCTGCACGCGATGGGCTGGCGGACGGTGTACCACCACGAGGTGCTGGCCCGCGGGCTGGCGCCCCAGGACCTCGCCGCGATGCTGGCGCAGCGGCTGCGCTGGTCCCAGGGGACCCTGCAGCTGGCCCTGCGGCAGAACCCGCTGCTCCAGCGCGGGCTGAGCGTCGGGCAGCGGCTGATGTACCTGGCCACGATGTGGAGCTACCTCACCGGCTTCGCCGCGCTGGTGTACATCGCGGCCCCGATCGCCTACCTCTGCTTCGGCGTGCGCCCGGTGACCGCCGACGGCGACGCGTTCCTGCTGCACCTGGTGCCCTTCCTGCTGACCACCCTCCTGCTCTTCCGCGTGGTCGGCCACGGCATGCCGACGTGGCGCGGGCAGCAGTACGACCTGGCGCTGTTCCCGGTGTGGATCCGCGCCTGCACGACCGCAGCGGCCAACGTGCTGCTCCACCGGGACCTCGGCTTCGTCGTGACGCCGAAGACCGCGACGGCGCGCCCGGGGCCCGCCTGGCGATTGGTCCGTGTCCAGCTGGTCACCATGGGGCTGCTGGTCGCGGCCGCGGTGGTCGGGCTGGTGCGGCTGCACCTCGGCGTCGCGCCGAGTGCGTACGGGACCTGGGCCAACCTCACGTGGGTGGCCTACGACCTGCTGGTCCTGAGCGTCGTCGTCCCCGCGGCGCGCCATCTGGGGCCGGCCACCGATGAGAGGACGACGGCATGATCGAGCTCGACACCCACCCCACGGGCGCGGCGGTGGTGCGCGTGGACGGCCGGCTGACCATGGTCGACGCCCCCGCGTTCCGCTCCGCCGTCACCGAGGCCGTCGGGGAGGCGGCGACCACGGTGGTCGTCGACCTCTCGGCCTGCGCGTTCATGGACTCGTCCGGACTGGGCGCGGTCATCGCCGGGCTGAAGGCCGCCCGCCAGGCGGGCGGCGACCTCCGGATCGCCGCGCCCACCACCCAGGTGCTCACCGTCCTGCAGCTGACCAACCTGGAGCGGGTGCTCCGACCCTTCGGCAGCGTTGCCGAGGCACTCCGTGCCGGCTGAGCTGTCCCTGCGGGCGCCGGGGGTGCCCGCGTCGCTGGACGACGTGCACGTGCTGCTGACCCGTGCCTGGGACCAGCACCCGGACGTCGGGGACGACGACCGCCTGCGCTTCGAGATCGCCGTGGTCGAGATCGCCGGCAACGTCGTGGAGCACGCCGGCGACCCTGACCCGGTGGACTTCGACCTCGCCGTCCGCGTCGAGGACGACCGGCTGGAGGCCCGGTTCCAGGACCCCGGGAGGCGCGTGGACGTCGACTTCGGCACGGCGGACATGCCGGACGCGCTGGCCGAGACCGGGCGGGGGGTGGCCCTCGCCCTGGCCACCGCCGACGAGCTGACCTACCGGCGCATCGGCGCGGTCAACCACTGGCTGGTGCTGCGCCGCCGGCGGTCCTGACCCGTCGCTGCCGACCCGGCTCTGCCGCCGGGTCAGCCGGAGCAGTCGGGCAGGTGGTCGGCCCAGCGGGCCCACGCGGGGTCGTCGGTGAGCCCGCCATCCCGCAGCTCGGCCGAGTCCACCGCCCGCCAGTCGACCTCGGTGGCGACCTCGGGCTCCTGCTCGGACCACTCGAACCAGTTCACCATCGCCAGCCGCGGCAGGAGGGCGGGCAGCCGGGGATCGCTCACCTGCTGCCACCAGGCCTGCTCGACGGTGAGCTCACCGGCGCCGCCGGCACCGGGGGCGGAGAACGCGGCGGTCTCCGGGACGGCGACCGGCTTGCCGTGCTGCACGCCGTACACCCCGTGGAAGTCCGGCAGGCCGCGGTCGTCCCCGCCGAGGCCGACGTACTCGCCGGTCAGCTGGGCCGCGAACTTGCCCGGCTCGGGCACCTCGTTCTCGCCCCACGGCCAGGCGTCACCCCAGTGGTACAGCGACATGCCCACCCAGTCGACGGCGTCGTCGCCGGGCCAGTACGGCGCGTACGGGTCGCCGGCGCGTGTGACGACCCCGTAGCCGTCGGTGTCCAGCACCACGGCGTCCCCGGTGCCGGGGACGGCGGCGAACCGGCCGTCGGTGAACGGGTGGCCACCGCCGTAGTTGGGGGCCCACATCATCAGCGACCCCGGTGCGCCGGTGTGGACCGCCGCGGCGACCCGGCGGAACGCTGCGACGTAGGCGGCCGGCTGCTGGCCCCAGCTGTACCAGGAGCCGTTCATCTCGTGCGCGAACCGGACGACGACCGGCACGCCGCTGCGGTTGTAGCCGTCCAGCCGCGCGGCCAGCTCCGTGGCGGCCGCGTCGGTGACGGTGGCCAGCCCGCCGGTCGGCTCGAGCGTCAGCAGCAGCGACCCGCCGCCGTCCCGGAGCTGTTCCACCGCGGCGTCGACGTCCCGGAAGTCCTCGGCCGGGAGCGGGAAGCCGGCGAAGCTCACGACCACGGCGGGTCGGTGCCCGCGCAGCGCGTGTACTCGGCCAGCGTCTGCCGGGACCAGTCGAGGTTCACGCCCACCAGCACGCCGTCGGCGGGAGCGGCGAGCGCCGGACACTCGCGGGCGGGAGCCGCGACCTGGTCCTCGGCCGGGGTGGTGCAGCCCGTCGCCGCCAGGACCAGGACGGTGGTGACCAGGGCCAGGGACGCGTCGGTCCGTCTCGTCGTCCGCACGTCCCCACCTTCGGCCGGTCCGGGCGGGTGTCCAGCCGACGTCGGTACCCTGCCGCAGTTCGCCGGACCGAGGAGGAGCGCCGTGGCCGCTGCGCCCACGTTGCAGCAGCTGGGCTACTTCGTCGCGGCGGTGAAGCACGGGTCCTTCGTGGCGGCCGCGGAGGCGGTGCACATCGCGCAGCCGAGCCTGTCCGAGCAGATCCGCCGGCTCGAGCGCTCGCTCGGGGTGACGCTGTTCGTGCGCACCAACCGGCGTCTGCAGCTCACCGAGGCCGGCCGGGTGCTGCTGCCGCAGGCGCGGCGGACCCTCGCCGACGTGTCGGCGCTGCGGGAGAGCGTGCGGCACATCCAGGAGCTCTCCGGCGGCACGGTCTCGTTCGGGACGTTCTCCAGCGCCCACCTCTACCTGCTGACCGCGCTGGTCGGCGACTTCCGGTCGCAGTACCCCGGGGTGACCACGCGGGTGGTCGGGCTGAACAGCTCCGAGGTCGCCGAGCAGGTGCGCCGGGGCGAGCTGGAGGCCGGCCTGGTGCAGCTGCCCATCGACGAGCGCGGGCTGGACGTCGGCCCGCCGGTGCTCGTCGACTCCGTCGTCTACGTCAGCTCCGACGGCGAGCGGACGCGCGCGCCGGTGACGATCGAGCAGCTGGCGGCGGCGCCGCTGATCCTGTCCGAGGCGCGGTGGGGCGCCGAGGACCCGCTGCGGCGGTCGCTGACCGACCGCGCGCGGCGGGCCGGGCTGACCCTGCAGCCGCAGATCGAGGTGGAGTTCCAGACGGCGGCGGTCGAGCTGGCCGCGCACGGGCTCGGCGACTCGCTGGTCAGCTACCTGGTCACCCGGTGGCCGGGGTACCCGGGCCGGCTGCACTGGGTGCCGCTGGACCCGCCGGTGGTGGAGCGGTTCGCCTTCGTCACCCGGACCAACGGCGTCCTGTCGCCGGCGACGCGCATCTTCATGGACCTGGCGCACCGGCACGTCCGGGCACTCCAGCGGGCCGCCGACGCCGGGCCGCCACGTGGGCAGGCCGCGCTGCCATAGGCGGAGCCTCTGGACGGCGCTCGGAGTTGGGTCTTCACGGCGCACCGGGTGGCCGCACAGACTCGACTCCAGCGCGGGCCTCCCGGTCCGTCGCGGAGGGGAGTCGGACATGGCCGAGGTCGGGCAGCCACCCGCCGCGGGGCAGCGCATCTGCGTGATCGGGGCCGGTGCGGCCGGGCTCGAGGCGGTCCGGGTGCTCCGCGACGCCGGGCACGACGTGGTGGCGCTGGAGCGGACCGAGCGCGTCGGCGGCCACTGGCACACCGACTACGAGGCGCTGCACCTGATCACCCCGCGGGACGTCTCCGGCTTCGAGGGCGTCCCGATGCCCGCCGACTACCCGCTGTTCCCGAGCAAGGAGCAGGTGATCCGGTACCTCGACGGCTTCGCCGACCGGTTCCGCCTGCGTGCGCACGTGCGCACGGGCGCCGAGGTGGTGTCGGTGACCAGCCCGGACGCCGGCCGGAGCGGCTGGGACGTCGCGACGGCGGACCGGACGACGGAGCACTTCGACGCCGTCGTCGTCGCCAACGGCCACCACTGGGACCCTGCGCTGCCGGAGATGGCCGCGGCGTTCACCGGCCGGTCCCTGCACTCCTCGCAGTACCGCACCGCCGACGACCTGGTGGGGGAGCGGGTGCTGGTCGTCGGTGCGGGGAACTCCGGCTGCGACCTGGCCGTGGACGCCGTCCACGCCCGCCGGCAGGTCAGCATCGCGATGCGGCGCGGTCAGGTGTTCCAGCCCAAGACGTTCTTCGGCAAGGGCCGCAACCAGCTGCCCCTGCTCGCGAAGCTGCCGATGTGGCTGGCCGAGCGGGTGCAGCGCGAGCTGGTCCGGATCTCGGTGGGGAGCGCCGCGGACTACCCGGGTCTGCAGGAGCCGGTGACCCGCAACCTGAACCGGCAGCCGCCGGTGGTCAACGACCTGCTGCTCTACTGGCTGCAGCACGGGCGGATCACCGCCCGGCCCGGCGTGACGGGGGTGTCCGGCCGCACGGTCACCTTCACCGACGGCAGCAGCGGTGAGTTCGACACCGTGCTGTGGGCCACCGGGTTCCGGGTCACCCTGCCGTTCCTCGCGCCGGACCTGCTGACCTGGCGGAGCGGGGTGCCGCTGCGGGTCGGCGGGATGACCGTGCCGGTGGGCGTCGCCCGGCTGTACACCGTCGGGCTGGCCAGTCCCCGCGGGGCGCAGTTCCCGGTGTTCAGCGCCCAGGCGCGGCTCGCCGCCCGGCTGCTGGGGCTGGAGGGCCGGACGGCGCGGCCGCTGCACCAGGAGCTCCTGGCCGCCGGGCCACCCGATGACCGGGTCGACGTGCTGCGGCCGTTGTGGACCGAGCAGGTCACGCGCAGCAACCGGGTGCTGGACCGGCTGGAGCGGACCGCGGCGCCCGCCGTCGCGCGCCCGAGCCTCTCGGCGGCCGTCCGATGAGCGACACGGTCGTGGTCACCGGGGCGGCCAGCGGGATGGGCCGGGCGGTCGTCGACCGCTTCCTGGCGGCGGGTGACCGGGTGGTCGCCGTCGACCGGGACGCCGGGCAGCTCGAGGCGCTGGCGGCGGAGGCCGGTCCGGCGCTGCTGCCGCTCGCGGTGGACGTCACCGACCGGGCGGCGGTCGAGGAGGGGCTGGCCGGGCTGCTGGACGGCGCCCCGGTGCGGTCGGTGGTGAACGCCGCGGGCATCTACCCGCCCACCACGCTGGCGGACTACACCGCCGAGCTGCACGACCGGATCTTCGCGGTCAACGTGTTGGGGACGCTGAACGTCACCGCCGCGGCGCTGCCCCACCTGCGGGCCGGCGGGGGAGGGGCGGTGGTCAACTTCGCCTCCGTGGACGCCTTCGCGGTGTCGCCGGGTCAGCTGCTCTACAGCGCCTCCAAGGCCGCGGTGCTGTCGCTGACCAAGTCGCTGGCGATCGAGCTGGCCCCGGACCGGATCGTGGTGAACGCGGTCGCGCCGGGCTGGGTGGACACCCCCGGGAACGCGGCCACCGGCCGGATGGCGGACGTGGCGGCGGGGATCCCCCTCGGCCGGGTCGCCCAGCCGGACGAGGTGGCGCTGTGGGTCCAGCGGCTGGCCGAGCCCGGCTACGTCACCGGCGAGACGGTCGTCATCGCCGGTGGCAGCGCGATGCGCTGACTCGTACGACCCGCACCATGCCTGCCCCGACCCGTCCCTACCGAAGGAGCACCGCGATGCGCACTCCCACACCCCTGCGGGCCGCCGCCCTCGCCGCCGCCGCGCTGTTGACCGTCACCGCCTGCGGGGGTGGCGACGACGACGCCGCGGAGAGCGCCGGCAGCGCCGAGAAGCAGGTCAACGTCTACGGCGCCGACGGCAACATGAACAACGGGCTCGGGGAGGACTTCACCGAGCCCGGGGTGCTCGCCGGCATGCGGGGCACCGTGCTGCTGACCGATCTCGGGACCGAGTTCCGGGACCGGCTGCTGGCGATCGACCCCGGCCTGACGAACTTCAACACGGCGGGGGAGACCTACGACGCGGTGGTGATCACCGCGCTCGCGGCGCAGCTGGCGGGCAGCAACCAGGCGACGACGTTCGCCCCGTACGTGAACGGGGTGACGTTCGGCGGGGAGGTCTGCACGGACTTCGCGTCGTGCTCGGCGGTGGTCTCGGCCGGGGGGAACCCGGACTACGACGGTGTCGTGGGGCCGCTGGCGTTCACCGACGTGGGGGAGCCGTCGCAGGCGAGCTTCGCGATCGAGAGCTTCACCGAGGAGAACGGCATCGACGAGGCGGCGCGCGAGTTCCAGCTGGTGGGGGACCCCGCGGACGCGAGCACCGACGAGGGGCCGGCGCCGGCCGCCCCGGGGACGACGGGGGAGCCGCTGGTCATCGGGAGCCTGACGCCGCAGACCGGGACGCTGAGCTACCAGGGGCCGCAGCAGCTGGCGGCCCTGCAGCTGGCGGTGGACGACGTGAACGCGGCCGGGGGAGTGCTCGGGCAGCCGGTGCAGCTGGTCACCGGTGACTCGGGGGACGCCTCCACCGACATCGCCACGCAGACCGCCGACCGGCTGCTGCAGGCCGGGGCCAACGCGATCGTGGGCGCGTCGTCGTCCGGGGTCAGCCTCACCGTGATCGACAAGATCACCGGTGCGGGCGTGATGATGATCAGCCCGGCCAGCACGTCGGACGAGCTGACCGACTACGACGACAAGGGGCTGTTCTTCCGCACGGTGCCGCCGGACACCCTGCAGGCGCGGGCGCTGGCCGACCTGATCGGTGCGGACGGCAACAACACCGTGGGCATCCTGGCGCTGAACGACCCCTACGGCGTGGGGCTGGCCGAGAACACGCGCGCCAACCTGATCGGCGACGGGCTCGCCGAGGACGCGGTGGTCAGCATCGTCTACGACCCGCAGGCCGCCAACTACGACTCCGAGGTGCAGCGCATGGTGGACCTCAACCCCGACGGCATCCTCGTCATCGGGTTCGAGGAGACCAGCCGGATCATCGAGGGCCTCAACGCGCAGGGGATCGGCCCGCAGCGCTGAGCTCCGGCTGCGGCCCACTTCCCGGCCCCTCGGCCGCCTCCCCCGAGGCCGCCGCGGCGACCGCCGCCCGGAACGGGCGCGGTGGGGTCGCCTCGGTGGGATGCACGCGGCGGACTGTCGCACGTCGGCGGTCCGGATCAGGCGCCTGCGAAGGCTGCGTCAGTCCGCGTGGCGGAGCAGGTACCGGCCGAAGTGCGGCACGGTGAAGGCGATCTGGCCCCGCTCGGCGGAGTAGACCAGCCCCTTCTTGATCAACGAGTCGCGGGCGGGCGACAGCGACGCCGGCTTGCGGCCCAGCGAGGTCGCCACCTCCGCGGTGGCCACGGCGTTGCCGGCCGGGCCGCCGAGCTCGGCCATCGCCCGCATGTACTCCCGCTCGGCGGGGGTGGCCCGGTCGTACCGGGAGCCGAAGAACCCGACGGCGAGCTCCGCCTCGGCGGCGGGTGCGGCCATCGCGACGTCCGCCGCGGTGATGGGGGAGGCGGCGGCGAGGTCCCAGGTGACCTTCCCGTACGCCTGCACGAAGTACGGGTAGCCGTCCGCCGCGTGGTACAGCGCGTCCAACGCCTCCTGCTCGAACGTCACGTCCTCCCGCTCGGCCGGCGCGATGAGCGCCCGGTCGGCGGCGGTCCGGTCCAGCCGGTCGATCCGCAGGTAGCGGAACAGCCGCTCCGAGTAGCTCTTCGACGCCGACAGCACCGCGGGCAGGTGGGGGAGCCCCGCGCCGACGACGATGAGCGGCGCGCCCTGCTGGGACAGCTCGTGGCACGCAGCGCAGATGGCCGAGACGTCGTCGCTCTGCACGTCCTGCATCTCGTCGATGAACACCGCGATGCCGCGCCCGACGTCCGCCGCGAGCCCGGCCGCGTCGCTGAGCAGCTCGACCAGGTCGATCTCCATGTCGCCGGAGTCCGCGCGGCCCATCGCCACCGGGACGTCGATCCCCGGCTGCCAGCGCTCCCGGACCTTCGCCCCGGCGTCCGAGCCGCGCAGCGCGAACGCCTTGAGCACGCCGAGGACGGCGTCCATCGAGTCCTGGTCGGGGTGCCGCAGCTCGCGCAGCGCCATGTGCAGCGCCGCGGACAGCGGCCGGCGGAGCGACTGGTCCGGGCGGGCCTCGATCTTCCCGGTGCCCCAGCCCCGGCTGATCGCCGCCGAGCGCAGCTGGTTGAGCAGCACCGTCTTGCCGACCCCGCGCAGGCCGGTGAGCACCAGGGACCGCTCCGGGCGCCCCGCGGCGATCCGCTCGAGGACGACGTCGAACGCCGACAGCTCCGCGTCCCGTCCGGCGAGCTCGGGTGGGCGCTGCCCGGCGCCGGGCGCGTACGGGTTCCGGACGGGATCCATGGCGAGGAGGCTATTCGGTCGTCTAGCTCCGGCGATAGACATGCGTAGACCCCGGCATCGCGCGACTCGACCGCCGTCTAAGGACCTCTAGCGTCGTAGCTAGAAGTCTCAAGACAGCATCAGACCATGCTGCGACCCGTCGCCCGCCGTCCGGTGGCGGCGACGACAACGGTAGCAGAGTCATCGAACGTGTGTTCGAATGCCAGTGCACGCAGGAAAGCTCGCGAGGAGCGTCTGCGGCTCTCTCGGCACTGCCCTAGAGAGGGCTAGACGGCTGAAGAAGGAGGGGATCGATGCGGAGCCGCGCACGCCGGCGTCCCACCCGGCAGCCGCATCCGGTTCGCCGCGACGACCCGGTAGACGACCTGGGCCAGCCAGCTGACCGGCGGGACGGCGAGCAGCCACCCGAGCAGCAGCCACACCCCGCCCGCCGCGCGCAGCGCCCGGGAGACGGCGGTCGCGCCGCCGGCCACCCGGCCGTCCGCGCCGATCCACAGCGCCTCCCGCTGCGCCCGCTCCGCGGTGGTGCCGAGCGCGGCCAGGTCGGCGAACTGCCAGGCGGTGACCGCCACACCGGCCGGCAGGACCCGCCGGGCCACCTCGGCGGACCGCGTGCAGAACCCGCAGTCCCCGTCGAAGAGGAGGGTGGGTCGGGGCACGGGGTCCTCCAGGGAGGCAGGTCAGGCCGGGGCGGTCCGCCGGCGGGACCACCAGCGTGCCCCGAGGAGGGCCACCGCGGCCAGGGTGAGCGGAACGAGGCTGAGCAGCAGCGACGGGCCGCCGTCCGTCCCGGCCGCGCCCACCGTCGCACCCACGGCGACGTGCAGCACCGTGCCGGGCACCAGCCCGATCGACGATCCGGCCAGGTAGTCGCGCCACCGCATGCCCGAGAGCCCCGCCGCGTAGCTGACCAGGGTGAACGGGGCGACCGGGATCAGGCGGCCGGTGAGCACGGCCAGCGCGCCGCGGCGGGTGAGGAGGGCGTCGGCCCGGGCCAGCCGCGGTCCGGCCAGGCGGGCCACCGTCTCCCGACCCAGCCAGCGGGCCAGCGCGAACCCGGCCACCGCGCCGAGCACGCCGCTGCCCAGGGCCAGGGCCAGACCGCTCCAGAAGCCGGCGAGGACCCCGGCGAGCACCGAGAGGGCGGTGCGCGGCACCGGGGCGAGCGTGGCCAGCGCCAGGACGACGACGAGCGCAGCCCACCCCGCGGCGCCGGCGTTCCCGAGCCAGTCGCGCACCCACCCGGCCGACGGGACGTCGGCGACCACCGCGACCAGTGCACCGGCGGCGGTGAGCGCGACCAGGAGCAGGCCACGGAGCAGGGCCCGGCGGGGGAGGCGGCGCGCGGAGGAGGGGCCGGCCTCCGCCGGTGCCCGGGTGTCGGTCACGGGAGCCCAGTCTGACCGACCGCGGACACGGGCACCGCAACGCAGCGGGGAGAGCAGAACCGTCTGGCGTCGTCTAGCGACGACGCGAGACGGCCTTAGACGACGGCAGAGCCCGGTGGCAGGTCGTGGACGCTAGCGTCGGTGACGTGAACACGCTTCTGAGGTTCGCGCTCCGGGTCGTGGTCCTGGCGGCGATCATCTACTTCGTCACCCGGCTGGCCGACGGCATCCAGGTCGTCCCCAACCCGGCGGGCACGCTCGGCGAGACCGGCACCTACCTGTGGGTGGCCCTGCTGTTCGCGCTGGTCAACTCGGTCGTGGGGCCGGTGCTCCGGTTGTTCTCGCTCCCGTTCGTGGTGTTCACGCTGGGCCTGTTCCTGCTCGTGGTGAACGCGGCGTTGCTGGCCATCACCGCCGCCCTGTCGGCCCGGTTGTACGTCGACGGCTTCTGGACGGCGGTCGTCGGCGGCTTCCTGATCGCGCTGTTCAGCTGGATCGCGGAGCTCCTCCTGCCGCTGAGGGTGCGCGCGGGCTGAGCGGCGCGCCCGGGACCCCGGCCGGGCGCCGAAGTGCGTGCAGCCGACCGGCCCGGCTACTAGCGTCGGGGAGCATGGCCCGCCCCGGTTCCGTGTCCGATCGGTCCGCATCGCCGGACTCCCGCATCGACCCGGAGGACGCCGCGGCCGGGCCGCACACCGCCGTCCCGGCGCTGGACCGCACGGTCGACCTCGCCTCCCTGGAGGCCGCGCAGGACGAGAAGCGCCGCCTGCTCGACCGAGCCGCGGAGGCCGCCTCCGAGCTGGTGGGCGGGCAGCGTGACCTGCCCGTCGACACCCTGACCCTGCTGCACCGCTTCTACGCGGGGGAGCCCGCCGCCGAGGTCATCGGCCACGAGCCGGCCGACCTCGCGCGGCTCGCCGTCGGCCACCTGCGGCTGGCCGCCCGGCGGGCCCGCGGCACGGCCCTCATCGACGTGGACCGCCCGCCCGCGGGCCGGGCGGTGCTGCGCGTGGTGGTCGACGACATGCCCCACCTCGTCGACTCCGTCACCGCCGAGGTGGTCCGGCAGGGCGTCACGCTGGACCACGTCGTGCACCCGGTCGTGGTCGTCCGCCGGGAGGACGACGGCGGCCTGCTGGCCTTCTGCGACAGCGCCGACGCCGCCGCGTGCGGGACCGACGCGCTCGCCGAGTCCTGGATGGCGGTCGTGCTCGGCGGCCCGGTGGACGACGAGGCCGCCGCGGACCTGCGGGACGGACTGGAGCGGGTGCTCACCGACGTCCGGCGCAGCCACGAGGACGCCGTCGCGCTCGACGACCGCGCCACCGAGGTCGCCGGCCTGCTCGACCGGCTGCCCGCCGCGGGCGACATCGACCACCCCGCCGAGGACCCGGCCGAGGCCGCCGCGTTCCTGCGCTGGCTCGCCGACGGGAACTTCCTCTTCCTCGGCGCGCGCACCGTCGAGATCGTCGACGGCCGGGCCGAGCCGACCGTGGTGGCGGGGTCGGAGCTCGGCGTGCTGCGCAGCTCCGGCGGGCGGGGCACCTCCGTGGCGCCGCCCGGGCTGGCCACCGGCGGGCACCGCCGGGTACGGGTCACCAAGGGCGACGCCCGGTCCTCGGTGCACCGGCCGGGCTGGCTGGACCTCGTCGTCGTCGACCTGCCCGCGGACCAGGCCGGCCCCCACCGGCAGCACCTGCTGGTCGGCCTGTTCCCCAACGAGGCGTACACCAGCAGCGTCCGCGACGTGCCGGTGGTGCGCCGGATCGTCGCCTCGGTCCTCGAGCGGTCGGAGGTGCCCGCGGACAGCCACACGGGCAAGGAGCTGCTCGACGTCCTCGAGACCTACCCGCGCGACGAGCTCCTGCAGGTCGACGTCGACGAGCTGCTGCCGGTCGCCCTCGCGGTGCTGCACCTGCGCGAGCGGCGGCAGACCCGCCTCTTCCTGCGCCGCGATCCGTTCGGCCGGTTCTTCTCCGCGTTGGTCTACCTGCCCCGCGACCGCTACACCACCGAGGTCCGCCAGGCGATGCAGCAGCTGCTGCTCGAGCGGCTGGGCGGCACCCACGTGGAGTTCACCGTGCGCTCCAGCGAGTCCCTGCTCACCCGGCTGCACTTCGTCGTCCGCGTGCCGGTGAGCCGGCGGGACGGCCCCTCCCTGCCCGACGTCGACGTCCCGGCGCTGGAGTCGGCGCTCGCCGCCGCGACGCGCAGCTGGACCGACGACCTGTCCGACGCGCTGGCCGCGCAGTACGGCGACGAGGCGCCGCGGCTGCTCGCCCGGGTCGCCGACGCCTTCCCCGCCGCCTACCAGGAGGACTTCCCGGCCACGGCGGCCGTCGAGGACCTGGCCCGGCTGGAGCGGCTCGCGCCCGGCGCGGTGGACCTGCGCCTGCGCGCCCCGCGCGACCCGGCTGACGGCGAGCGGCGGCTGTCGGTCTACCGGGTGGGGGAGCGGCTGCTGCTGTCCGACGTCCTGCCGGTCCTGCAGCACATGGGCGTCGACGTCCTGGACGAGCGGCCCTACGAGATCGACCGGATCGGCGCGCCACCGGCCTGGGTGTACGACTTCGGTCTGGCGTCGCCGACCGCGGAGGTGCCCTTCGTCGGCTCGCTGCCGGAGCGTTTCACCGAGGCGGTCACGGCCGTGTGGGCCGGGCGGGCCGAGGACGACGCGCTCAACGCCCTCGTGCTGCTGGCCGGGCTCACCTGGCGGCAGGTCGCCGTGCTCCGTGCGTACGTGCAGTGGCTGCGGCAGGGCGGGCTCCCCTTCGGCCAGAGCTACGTCGAGGAGACCCTCGCCGCCCAGCCGGGCATCGTGGCCCGGCTGGTCGCGCTGTTCGAGACCCGGTTCCACCCCGACCGGGCGGCCGGCCGGGAGAAGCGGTCGGCCGACCTGGTGGCCTCGCTCACCGAGGCGATCGGGGAGGTCGAGTCCCTGGACGCCGACCGCGTGCTCTCCGCCCTGCTGGCCGCCGTCCAGGCCACGGTGCGGACGACGGCCTACACCACGGGCGTCCTCGGCGGCACCGCGCCGCTGGCCCTGAAGCTCGACCCGCACGGCGTCCCGGACCTGCCCGAGCCGCGCCCCGCCCGCGAGGTCTGGGTGAGCTCCCCGCGGGTGCGCGGCGTGCACCTGCGCTTCGGCGCGGTGGCCCGCGGCGGCCTGCGCTGGAGCGACCGCCCGGAGGACCTGCGCACCGAGGTGCTCGGGCTGGTGAAGGCGCAGACGGTGAAGAACACGGTCATCGTGCCCACCGGCGCCAAGGGCGGGTTCGTCGTCCTGCGGCCGCCGGCCGACGGCGCCTCCCGTGACCAGGTCCTCGCCGAGGGCAAGGCCTGCTACACGCTGTTCATCGGCGCGCTGCTGTCGCTGACCGACAACCTGGTCGAGGGCCGGGTCGTGCCGCCGGAGGGCGTGGTCCGGCACGACGGCGACGACACCTACCTGGTCGTCGCCGCCGACAAGGGGACCGCCACCTTCTCCGACCTGGCCAACTCCATCGCCCTGGAGCGCGGGTTCTGGCTCGGTGACGCGTTCGCCTCCGGCGGCTCGGTCGGCTACGACCACAAGGCGATGGGCATCACCGCCCGCGGCGCCTGGGAGTCGGTCACCCGGCACTTCCGTGAGCTCGACGTGGACGTGCAGAGCCAGGAGGTCACCGTCGTCGGCGTCGGCGACATGTCCGGCGACGTGTTCGGCAACGGGATGCTCCTCTCGGAGCACCTGCGGCTGGTCGCGGCCTTCGACCACCGGCACGTCTTCGTCGACCCGACGCCGGACGCCGCCACCTCCTTCGCCGAGCGGCGGCGGCTGTTCGCCCTGCCGCGCTCCTCGTGGGCCGACTACGACGCGTCGCTGATCAGCGACGGCGGTGGGGTCTGGCCGCGGACCGCGAAGTCCATCCCGGTCTCCGGCCCGATGCGCACGGCGCTGGGGCTGGCCGACGACGTGACGGCGCTCAGCCCGGTCGAGCTCATCCGGGCGGTCCTCCTCGCCCCGGTCGACCTGCTGTTCAACGGCGGCATCGGCACCTACGTGAAGGGATCGACGGAGAGCCACCTGGACGTCGGGGACAAGGCCAACGACGCGGTCCGCGTCGACGGCGGGGACCTGCGCGTGCGGGTCGTCGGCGAGGGCGGCAACCTCGGCCTCACCCAGCGCGGGCGGGTCGAGTACGCGCTGGCCGGCGGGCGGGTGAACACCGACGCGATCGACAACTCGGCCGGCGTCGACACCTCCGACCACGAGGTCAACATCAAGATCGCGCTGAACCGGGTGGTGGACGACGGCCAGCTGGACGCCGACGGACGAGCCCGGCTGCTCGTCGAGATGAGCGACGAGGTCGCCGCCGCCGTCCTGACCGACAACTACGCGCAGAACGCCGTCCTGGCGGGCGAGGTCGCCTCCGCGCGCAGCCTGGCCGACGCGCACCGGCGGTACCTGCGGGCACTGGAGCTGGGCGGGCGGCTGGACCGCGCGGTCGAGGACCTGCCCACCGACCGGGCCATCGCCGAGCGGCGCCGGGACAACCAGGGACTGACCCAGCCCGAGCTCTGCGTGCTGCTGGCCTACGCCAAGATCGAGGTCGCCGACGCGGTGCTCGACTCGCGGCTGCCCGACGACCCGGCGCTGGAGGAGCTGCTCAGCGACTACTTCCCGGCCCCGCTGCGGCGCCGGTTCCCCGCCGCGCTCGCCGACCACCCGCTGCGCCGGGAGATCGTGGCCACCGCGCTGACCAACCGGGCGGTCAACACCGCGGGGATCACCGGGCTGTTCCGGCTGGCGGAGGAGACCGGGGCACCGCTGGTGGCGGTGGTGCGGGCGCACGCCGTCGCCCGCGCGGTCTACGACGCCGACCGGCTCTGGGACGCCGCCCGCGAGCTGGACAACGTCGTGCCCGCCGCCGTCCAGGTGCAGATCCGGACCGAGGCCACCCGGCTGGCCGAGCGGGCCACCCGCTGGCTGCTGCGGGTGCCCGAGCTCACCGCCGGCGACGCACCCTCCCTGCGGGAGGTCGCGGACCGGTTCGCCCCGTCGGTGGCCGCCGTGCGGTCCGGGCTCCCCAGCTGGCTGCTGGGCGCCGACGCCGAGGCGCACGCCGCGCTGACCGCGGAGCTGCGCAGCGCGGAGGTGCCGGAGGCGCTCGCCGCCGAGGTCGCCGTGGCGTCGCTGCTGCCGGCCGCGCTGGACCTGGCCGTGGTGGCCGAGGCGACCGGCGCGCCGATCGCGCTGGCCGGGCAGGTCTCCCAGTGCCTGGCCGAGCGGCTGGGGCTGGCGCCGCTGCGGGAACGGGTGATCGCGCTGCCCCGGGACCGCCGGTGGAACTCCATGGCGCGGGCCTCGCTGCGCGACGACCTGGACACCGAGCAGGCGACGCTGACCGCCGAGGTGCTGGGACTGCGCAGCGGCGACGGCGACCCCGCACCGGCGCTGGTGGAGCGCTGGGAGCAGCAGTGGGACGGCGGCCAGCGCCGGTCCGCGCTCCAGCTGGCCGAGCTCGCCGGCGGGGACAAGCACGAGCTGCCGGAGCTGCTGGTCGCCGTCCGCACGCTGCGGGGCCTCCGCCGCCGCGCCTGAGCGACGCATGGACCACGGCCCGGTGGGGCACAACCGGGCGGTGAAGACCGTCGTCGTCGCCGTCCTCGGCGGCCTGCTCACCCTGTCCGGCGTCGCCCTGCTGGTGCTGCCCGGCCCCGGGTTCGTGCTCGTGGCGGCCGGCCTGGCCGTGCTGGGCACCCGCTTCTCCTGGGCGAAGAAGCCGCTGGACTACGCCAAGGAGAAGGCGCAGGAGGGCGTCGAGGAGGTCGGCAAGAGCCCCTGGCGCGCCGCCGGCGCCGTCCTGGCGGCGCTGGTCCTGGTCGCGCTGGGGGTGCTGGCGCTGGTCGGGGTCGACCTGCCGCTGATGAACTCGATCACCGCCGTGGTCCTCATCATCTCGGGCCTGTTCCTGATCGGCACGGTCGTCTTCGCCCGTCGCCTGGAGAAGATCGAGCAGGCCCGCGCCCGCCGCCCGGCCGGGGTGCCGGGCACCGGTGGTGCCTACCGGGCCGCCGCGCCCAGCGGCAGCTGAGCGGAGGGGCCGCCTCAGCCGAGGTCGGGACGGCGGCGGCCGAACCCGGTCGCCTGCTCGAAGGCGTGCCCGACCTCCAGCAGCCGCCGGTCGGCCCGCGGCGCCGTGACCAGCTGCAGGCCCACGGGCAGCCCGTCGGCGGTGACCCCGCCGGGCACCGAGAGCGCCGGGCAGCCGGTCGCGGAGATCAGCGTGCAGGAGCGCATCCAGCTGACGTAGTCGTCCATCTGCACGCCGGCGACCTCGGTCGGGTACTCGACCTCGACCGGGAACGGCAGCACCTGGGTCGTGGGGGCGAGCAGCACGTCGTACCGGTCGAAGAAGGCCACCACCCGCTGGTACAGCTGGGTGTGCGCCACCTCCGCGCGGCCCACGTCGGCGCCGGTGAGCTCCGCGCCGCGGGCGGCGTTCCAGCGGATCGTCTCCTTCACCTTGTCCGGGTGCCGCCGGACGAGGTCGCCGTAGCTGGCCTCGAACAACCAGGCCCGCAGGACGCCGAACACCTCGTCGGCGCCGCGCAGGTCCGGGCAGGCCTCCTCCACGGTGGCGCCGAGGTCGGTGAAGACGCCCAGGGACGCCTCCAGCGTGGCGGTGATGGCCGGGTCGACCGGGATGCGGCCGCCCAGGTCCGGCGCCCAGGCCACCCGCAGGCCGGTGAGCTCGGTCGGGAGGGGTGCGGCGAAGCCGGCGGGGTCGTCGGTCAGCGAGATCGGCACCCGCGGGTCCGGTCCGGCCAGCACCGAGAGCTGCAGCGCCACGTCGGCCACCGTCCGGCCCATCGGCCCCTGGACCGACAGCTGCGACCAGCCGATCGCGGTCGGGTGCGTGGGCACCCGGCCGGGCGTCGGGCGCAGCCCGACGACGTTGCAGAACGCGGCGGGGTTCCGCAGCGAGCCGCCCATGTCGCTGCCCTCGGCGAGCGGCACCAGGCCCGCGGCGAGGGCGGCGGCCGCACCGCCGGAGGAGCCGCCCGCCGAGAAGCCGTGCCGGTACGGGTTGTGGGTCGCGCCGAAGACCGGGTTGAAGGTGTGCGAGCCGGCCGCGAACTCCGGCACGTTGGTCTTGCCGACCCGGATCGCGCCGGCCGCCTTCAGCCGCGCGACGACCAGCTCGTCCCGGGCGGGGACCGTCTCCGCGTGCAGGGGGGAGCCCCACGTCGTCCGCATGCCGCCGGTGGCGTGGGTGTCCTTGTGCGCGACGGGCAGGCCGTGCAGGGGGCCGACGGGTCCCCCCGCGGCGAGGGCGGCGTCGGCCGCGTCGGCCGCCGCGCGGGCGCCCTCGGCGTCCAGCGTGACGATCGCGTTCAGCGCGGGGTTCAGCCGCCCGATGCGGTCCAGGTGGGCGTCGAGCAGCTCGCGGGCGGACACCTCGCCGTCGCGGACCAGGGCGGCCAGCTCGGTCGCCGGACGGGTGCAGAGGTCGTCGAGGTCGCTCACCCCGGCGACCGTACTGGGTCGTCAGCGGGTGACGGCGTCCGCCGGGACGATGAGGGTGAGCTGCGTCCCGTTCGCGGAGTGTTCCACGTGCAACCCGTTCCGCCGGAGCAGCGCCCGCAGCCGGACGACGGAGTCCGGCTCGGCGGTCGTCGTCGCCAGCAGCCGCGCCAGCCGTCCCTTGTGCGCCTTGTTGAAGTGGCTCACCACCGCCCGGGTGCCGTCCGGGCGCTCGCTCAGCACCTGCACGGTCACCGCGCCGGGCACCGGGGCGAGCTCCGCGTACGCCCCCGAGCGCAGGTCGACCACCAGCTCCCCGGTCGCGGCCAGCACGTCGGTGAGGCCCGGCTTCCACAGCGAGCGGAGGGAGGGTGACCCGGGCAGGGCGGAGCCGGCCGACAGCCGGTACGCCGGCACCGGGTCCTCCGCCCGGACGACGCCGAACAGCGCCGACCCCACGGCCAGCCGGGTCGCGGCCCGCCGGCGCTGGGCCCGGGTCATCGACCGGACGTCCAGCGCGTCGTAGAGCACCCCGGTGTACCGCTCGATCGCCGGCATCGTCGGGCTGGTCCGCAGCGCCGCGTTGCGGGCGATCTCGCCGTCCTGCGCGGGGGAGAGCCCCAGCGCGGCACGGGCGGCCGGGACATCGGCGGCCAGCGCGACCAGCGCGTCCACCAGATGCTCGCGGAGCGGGGTCAGCTCCGGCGCCGTCAGCGCGGTGAGGTCGAGCGGACCCCCGGAGCCGCCGGGGTGCTTGGTCTCCGAGGGGGGCAGCAGCACGAGCACGGACGACGACGGTACGTGGCCGGCCCGGGCGGTCGGCGGACCGTGCCGGGTGGTGCCGGAGGGGCGCAGCGCCACGCCGGGGGACGGCCGCGGGTGCCGCGGGACCGCGTCAACTACCGTTCGTCGACCCCCGCGTGCGCGCGGCTCCCGGGTCGGCGGAGGAGGTGGCGGCGTGCTCGTGCTCGACACGGCTGCCGTCTCCACGCGCGGACCCCGGCCGGACAACCAGGACTCCGCCGTCGGCGGCCCCCTGCTGGTCGCCATCGCCGACGGCGTCGGCGGGAACGTCGGCGGCGCGGTGGCCTCCTCGCTGGTGGCCAGCTGGCTGGCGCCGCTCGCCTCCGGGGCGGAGGGGGACGGCGGGGAGGACCCGGTCCGGGTGGTGGCCAGCGCGAACGAGCGGATCCGCGCCGCCTACACCGAGCGGCCGCGGCTGCGGACGATGGCGACGACGCTGACCGCGGTGCACTCCGACACCGAGGGCCTGGTGCTCCTGCACATCGGCGACTCCCGGGGCTACCTGCTGCACGACGGCGAGCTGCGCCAGGTCAGCACCGACCACACCCTGGTGCAGGCGATGATCGACGCCGGGTCGCTCACCCCGGCCGAGGCGAAGGTGCACCCGCAGCGCTCGGCGGTGTACGCGGCACTGCACGGTGCGGACGACGACGTCGCCGCGCTGGACGTGATCCGGCTCGACGCCCGGCCCGGGGACCGCGTGATGGTCTGCTCGGACGGCCTGTCCGACGTCGTCCCCGCCGACGTGATCGGCCGTCTGCTGCAGACCGGCACCCCCGCCCAGGCGGCCGCGGCACTGCGCGACGCGGCCCTGGCCGGTCCGCCGACCGACAACATCACCGTCGTGGTCGGGGACGTGCGCGAGGCCGCGGTTGAGGACGCGCCGACGCGGCTGCTCACCGTCGGCGCGGCGAGCGAGCTGCGGGAGGAGACGGCGGAGGCACTGGAGGCGGCCTGGCCGGGCCCGGTGCCGGTGGGCCTCGCCCAGCACCGTCCGCACTGAGCGGCCACTGGGTCCAGGAGCCGCTAGGTCCAGTAGAGGAGCCGGGCCTGCGGCAGCCGTTCAGCGAGGGCGGCCTCGAACCAGCCGCGCAGCCCGGCCATCGTCTCCCGCGGGTAGACGTGCTTGACCGAGCCGAACTTCCCGCGCTTGGTCGTCCGCTGCTCCTCGTCCATCTCCAGCCGGGTGCGCGGGTACCAGTCGAGCAGGGTCTCCTTGCTCCCCGGGGTGAACCGGTGGGTGATGCACTCGACCGTCACGTCGGCGTCGGCCGGGAGCACGGCGGCGACGTCGTCCAGCAGCCGGCCGTAGTGCTCGCGCCAGCCGTCCACGGGCATGATCGGCGCGAGCGTGAGACCGACCGGGTACCCGGCCGCGGCCACGGCGGCCAGCGCGCCGATCCGGGCGGGCACCGGCGATGTGGCGCCCTCGAAGCGCCGGGCCACGGAGGTGGCGTTGAGCGAGAAGCGGAGCCGGGTGCGGCCGCCGTGCGGCAGGCCGAGCAGGCCGGCGACGTCGTCGAACTTGGTGGTGGCCCGCAGCTGCACCGGGCCGGACCACTCGTGGCTGCCGAAGTGCTCGATCGCCGTGGCCAGCCCGCCGGTGAGGTGCTCGAGCGCCAGCGGGTCGGTGTAGCAGGACGCCTCGAACGTCGTCCCCTCCGCGCCGCGGGCGGCGGTTCCGGAGGTCACCGTCCCGCGGCCGACGTAGGCGTCCAGCCCGGCCAGGGCCTCGTCCAGGTCGGCGTACACCCGGGTGATCGGCGGCCCGGACAGCGAGCCGGCGAGGTAGCAGTACTGGCAGTGCGCCGGGCACCCCTGGGCCAGGTCGAAGCGCCAGTCCGCCGAGGGGGCGATCGGCTGCAGCCGACGCGCCGAGGGCGGCGGCACGACCAGCGCGAGGGTCTGCTTGGCCGCCATGAACGCCGCCCGGTCGCCGTTCCCGCGCAGGCCGGGCAGCCGGTCGCCGGGCAGCAGGTCGATCGCGTCGACCCCGGCCGCCTCGAGCCGGGCCAGCACGCGCTGCCCGTACGGGCGCTCGGCGGCCGAGCGGGTGACGAGGACGCGGGACGGCGTCCAGAGCCGGGTGGGGGAGGGGAGCTCCAGCGTGGTCATCACCTGGTGCAACACCGGCGCTGAGCTGGGCCTTCCTGCTCAGCCGCCGCGCCTCGCCCGCCGGCGGGCCGCTCTCGTGGCCCGCGCGCACCGGAGGAGGAAGAGGGGCGACGGCGGGATCCAGCCGGCCTGGACCGCCATCCCCTGGTCGTCGCGCACCGCCCAGTGCTCGATGACCAGACCGTCCCGGACCCGCTGGAAGTGGACCTGCCGCACGGTGAAGGTCCGGCCCGTCGCCACGAACACCCGGTCCACCTGCGCGTCCTCGGTCCAGGCGACGAAGTCGCCGGTGTGCCGGCCGGACATCGTGCCGTACGTGACGACGAGGTCGTCCTCGGCGATGCTCTGCCCGGTCGTCCAGGCGAGGTCGGAGAAGGCCGTCCGCAGCCACTCCCCGGTGGCGTGGAACGCTCGCGGACCGCGTCCGCGGGTGGCCGGCGGCTCGGCGGCCGCCTCGCGGTTGGTCGCCTCGGGGTGGACCAGGGCGACCAGGTCGTCGAGGGTGCCGCCGAGGACGGCGGAGACCGCGGCCTCGGCCACCGTCACGCTCTCGTCGCGGCTCGTGGTCGTCGAGAACCCGGACGAGGGCCGACCGGGCCGGCCGGCGGGTGAGGTCGGCGGCCAGGCCCCCGATGTCCTCGACCAGCGCGGCCACCTGCCGGTGGTCGTCCTCGAGCCGGTCGACGGTCGCGGCGAGGTGCGGCGCCACCCGGCGCACCAGGGGGAAGAGCACCGGGTCCTCGCCGCGGTGGTGGGAGTCGATGGTCCGGCAGACGGTGAGGCAGGGGGCGCGCAGCTGGAAGAGCGGGCCGCTGGTCCGGAGGGTCCGCAGCCGGTCCCCACCTCGGCGGCCCCGGCCCCGGCGCCGTCGGCCACCCGGCCGGCGAGCTGCTGCACCGTGAGCAGGTCCCGGCGCATCCTGTCGTGGACCCGGCGCAGCTCCGCGGCGATCGCGGTCGGTCTCGGTCCCGGCCAGTGACCGACCGTGCGGCCGGTCGGGGGATCGACCGACCGGGTGCTGGACGGGTGCGGTGCAGTCGTCATGCACCCAGCGTTCTCAGCGGGAAGAGCGTTGCCGAGCCGTTGGTGACCCGCTTGCTTTGCACGAGTGGCCACGGTCCGCACCATCGTCGCCGCCCATGACGACGACGCCGAGATCTGCCGCACCGCCCAGGAGGCGATCGAGCTCGTCGGCCGGCGCTGGGTGGCCGTCGTGCTCATCGGCGGCTACCTGGGAGCGCGCCGGTTCACCGAGTACCGCCGCTTCGCGGCCGGCATCTCCGACCGTGTGCTGTCGCAGCGGCTCCGCGAGCTGGAGCAGCGCGGCCTGATCGAGCGCACGGGGATCCCGAGCACACCGGTCCAGGTCACGTACGCACCGACGGCGCGAGGCGCCGGTCTGGTGGTGGCTCTCAAGCCCCTCGCCGACTGGTGGCTGGAGCCGTCCGCCGACGTCGCGTCCGCCGGCTCCCGGACGGTCGGTTAGCCGGCCAGCTCGACGACCACCGGGGCGTGGTCGCTGGCGCCCTTGCCCTTGCGCTCCTCGCGGTCGATCAGCGCGCCGGTGACCCGGCGGGCGAGCGCGGGGGAGGCGAGCACGAAGTCGATCCGCATGCCCTCGCGGCGGGGGAAGCGCAGCTGCGTGTAGTCCCAGTACGTGTAGACGCCGGGCCCCGGGGTGTAGGGCCGGACAACGTCGGTGAAGCCGGTCTCCACCACCCCGCGGAACGCCGCCCGCTCGGGCTCGGAGACGTGCGTGGACTGCGCGAACACCGAGATGTCCCACACGTCGTCGTCCTGCGGGGCGATGTTCCAGTCGCCGACCAGCGCGACCTGGGCGTCGGCGTCCGTGGTCAGCCAGCCACCCGCGGCGACGCGCAGCGCCTCCAGCCACTCCAGCTTGTACTGCAGGTGCGGGTCGGTCAGCGTGCGGCCGTTGGGGACGTACAGGCTCCACACCCGCACCCCGCCGCAGGTGGCGCCCAGCGCGCGGGCCTCGGCGGCCGGCTCGACGCCCTCCTTAGCCGACCAGCTCGGCATGCCCGGGAAGCCCACCTCGACGTCGGACAGACCCACCCGGGACAGCAGCGCGACGCCGTTCCACTGCGAGTGGCCCACGTGCGCGACCTCGTAGCCCAGCGCGCGGAACCGCTCCTCCGGGAACTGGTCGTCCCGGCACTTGGTCTCCTGCAGCGCGAGGACGTCGACGTCGCTGCGCCGCAGCCAGGCCTCCACCCGGTCGGCTCGGCTGCGGATGGAGTTGACGTTCCAGGTGGCCAGGCGCACGGTTCCCGAGCGTAGGCGGGCGCGCTGTCGCTCAGGTCACCTGGTCACCGCTGCTCAGGCTTGGGGGAGAGGGGTGAGCTCGGTGTCCTGCTTGGCCTGCATCCGGGCCCGCAGCCGCTCGCGGCTCTCCACGAACCGGGTGGCCTGCGCGTCCAGGCCGGTCAGGAAGTCGGCCAGCTCCTCGCGCGCCTGCTCGCCCTCGGGCCCGAGGTCGGTGCGCTCGAACACCTTCCAGGCACGCAGCACGGGGGTGATGACCTCGTCGTGGTGCAGGCGCAGGTCGTAGATCCCGGCCTTGGCGATGATCACCGAGTTCTTGCGGAAGCCGGCCATGCTCGCGCCGGGCATCTCGAACCGGATGACCTCGTCGGTGACGGCGCGCATCGTGGCGTCCGGGTCGATGTCGAACGCCCCGGAGACCAGGTTGCGGTAGAAGACCATGTGCAGGTTCTCGTCCTTGGCGATCCGGCCGAGCAGCTTCTCGGCGATCGGGTCGCCGGTGGCCTTGCCGGTGTTGCGGTGGCTCACCCGGGTCGCGAGCTCCTGGAAGGAGACGTAGGCGACCGTCTGCAGCGGGGTCCGGTCGCCGGAGTCGTAGCCGGAGGTCATGTAGTCCATCCGGGCCCGCTCGAGCTCCACCGGGTCCACGCCGCGGGTGACGACCAGGTAGTCGCGCAGCGCGATGCCGTGCCGGTTCTCCTCCGCCGTCCACCGGCCGACCCAGGTGCCCCACGCGCCGTCCCGGCCGAAGCGGGTGGCGATCTCCCGGTGGTAGCTGGGGAGGTTGTCCTCGGTGAGCAGGTTGGTGAACATCGCGGCCTTGGCCGTCTCGTCGAGCCGGGACTGCTCCGGGGACCAGTCCTCGCCGCCGAGGAGGGCGAAGTCCCGGCCCTCGGACCAGGGGATGTAGTCGTGCGGGTGCCACTCCTGGGCCAGGCCGAGGTGGCGGTCGAGGTTCTCCGCGACGATCGGCTCGAGCTCGGTGAGCAGCGCCCCCTGGCGCGACGTCTGGGACACGAGGGCCTCCTGGGTCCGTTGCCTACGGTCTCGGAACCTACGGCACCGTAAGGACGCCGCAGGGACGGGTCCTACCCCCTCCGGTGATCGACAGTCGGCCGCGGGGGAGACGGAGGTCACCTCCGCGGCCGCTCGGGCCCGTGTCGGTGCGCTGAACAGTGGGAACATGGCCGGATGACCGGCATCGGCGAGCAGACGGGCCCCGTGTGAGCGACTCCGTACCGACGTCCCGTCGACCCGGCCGGGACACCGGCGCGGCCGGGGGCGACGAGGAGGCGAACGCGGTGGCGACCGGCCACCGCCGCGGTTTCGGCTCCGTGCTCGGGCTCACCGTCGTCGGTGCCGTCCTGCCCGGCACGGCCCACCTCGCGGCCGGCCGTCGCAAGGTGGGCGCCGTCCTGCTGGTGCTGTTCCTGCTCCTCGTCGGTGCGGGTGTGTGGCTGGCCACGGGCGGACGGCAGGAGGCGCTCCGGCTCGCGGTCGACACCGGTGCGCTGCGCTGGGTCCTCATCGGGGCGGCCGCGCTGGGCCTGGTGTGGCTGGTCGTCGTCGTGTCCGGGTACCGCGCGCTGCTGCCGCGCGGCAGCCGGCCGTGGCAGAAGGTCCTCGGCGCCCTGGTCGTCGTGCTGCTGTGCGCAGGGGTGGCCGGTCCGGCGTACCTCGTCGTCCAGTTCGCCGCCGCCCAGCGCGGCCTGGTCGACAACGTCTTCGCCGACCGCGAGAGCGCCACGGTCACCGCCCCGGCCGAAGGGTCCGACCCGTTCGGCACCAAGGAGGAGGTCAACTTCCTGCTGCTCGGCGGCGACGGCGGGGTCGGGCGCGAGGGCGTGCGCACCGACACGGTGATCGTGGCCAACGTCCGGACCGACAACGGCCGGACGACGCTGTTCAGCCTGCCCCGCAACCTGGAGGACCTGCCGTTCCCGGCCGACAGCCCGCTGGCCGCCGTCTACCCGGACGGCTTCGAGGCCGGCAGCGAGGCCGAGAGCCTGCTCAACGCCGTCTACCGCAACGGGCCCGAGTGGTACCCCGACATCCTGGGGCCCACGGACGACCCGGGCGCGGACTTCCTCAAGCTGGGCGTCGGCGAGGCGCTCGGCCTGGACATCGACTACTTCGTGCTGGTCAACCTGGAGGGCTTCGCCCGGCTGGTCGACGCCCTCGGCGGCATCACGGTCAACGTCAACTACTTCGTGCCGGTCAACGGGATCGAGGGGCAGGAGCTCCCCGACGACTACATCGCCCCGGGGCCCGACCAGCACATGGACGGCACCCGGGCGCTGGACTACGCGCGCGGCCGGTACGGCCTGTCGGACTACCTGCGGATGGACCGGCAGCGCTGCGTCATCGACGCGATCGTGGACGCCGCCGACCCGGTGACCGTGCTGGCCCGCTACCGCCAGCTCGCGGCGACCACCCAGGACATCGTCTCCACCGACCTGCCGCAGTCGCTGCTGGACGACGTCGTGGACCTCGCGTTCCGGGTCAAGGGCCAGACGATCCGCAGCGTGGTCTTCGACGACACCGTGATCAACCCGGCCTACCCGGACTACGACCTCATCCGCTCGCTCGTGCAACAGGCCCTGGCGGACCCGGCGGACACCACGACGAGCACCACGACGACGAGCACCATGCCGTCCGCCGCCCCGTCGACCGGGCCCGCCCCGGAACCGACGGGCCCGGCCGCGCCCACGTCGGCCGGGAACCCGGCGGCCGCGGTCACCGACGTGTGCGCCTACGACCCCGAGCAGGCACGGGCCGCGCTCGAGGCCGGGGAGCCCCCGAGCAAGCAGGACTGAGCGCCGGGGCCGCGCTCAGGCCGCGAGCACGACCAGCAGGGTGCGCGGACCGTGCACGCCCTCCACGCGCTGCAGCTCGATGTCGCTGGTCGCCGACGGCCCGCTGACCATGGTCAGCGGGCGCAGCGGGTCCAGCCGCGCGATCCCCTCCGGGACGCCGCCCACCACCTGGTCGGCGGTCACGACGCACACCAAGCAGTCGGGGAGCAGGGACAGCGCCCGCCGCCCGCAGGCGGGCGAGCCGTCGAGCACCAGGGTGCCGGTCTCGGCGATGGCCACCGCCACGGCCGTGACGGACGCGGACCGGTCGGCCAGCTGCACCGGTGGGCGCTCGTCGTCGACGTCGCAGCCCTCCGGGCGCCAGTCCGCCGGCAGCCCCGGTGCCACGACGACGTCCGCCGCCGCCCAGCCGGCGCCGAGGCCCTGGTCCAGGGCGGCGCGCACGGTGGCCCCGACCTCGGCCGGGGTGCAGCGCAGCACGGTGGCCCGGTAGTCCTCGACCCGGTCGACCAGCAGGTCCATCAGCTCCGGGCCGGTCGCCGGGTGGGCACCGGCCTGCCGGTAGTCCCGGACGACGTCGGGGACGGGGGCCCGGGTCTCGCCCAGCGCCGTCCGGATCCGGCCCAGCACCTCCTCGCGCGCACTCACTTCGCGCTCCGGTGCTCGCGGGTCCACTGCTCGACGAACGTGCTGGTCGGCGGCGTGGGCAGGTCGCGGCTGCGGGTCCAGCCGGAGATCGGCGGCGGCAGGGCGTTGGGGAGCGTGGGCCGCCCGCGGGAGAGCAGCCGGCCCAGCCTCGAGGCCCGTTGCGCGAGGTGCCACAGCCGCGGGTTGGACATCACCTTGGCGAGCGAGCGGAAGGCGACCGCCTCGGCCGTGGTCTTCTCCTGCGCCTCCACGTGCTCGGCGCGCAGGTGCACGAGGATCGACGGGATGTCGATCGCCACGGGGCAGACCTCGTAGCAGGCCCCGCAGAGCGAGGACGCGTACGGCAGCGAGGCGTTGTCCTCCACCCCGGTCAGCAGCGGGGACAGGATCGCACCGATCGGCCCCGGGTACACCGAGCCGTAGGCGTGCCCGCCGGCCCGCTCGTACACCGGGCAGACGTTGAGGCAGGCCGAGCAGCGGATGCAGTGCAGCGCCTCCCGGCCCACCTCGTCGGCGAGCACCGCGGTCCGCCCGTTGTCCAGCAGCACCAGGTGGAACTCCTGCGGGCCGTCGCCGGGGGTGACCCCGGCCCAGGTGGAGGTGTAGGGGTTCATCCGCTCGCCGGTGGAGGACCGCGGCAGCAGCTGCAGGAAGACCTCCAGGTCCCGCCAGGTCGGCACCACCTTCTCGATCCCCATGACGGTGATCAGCGTCTCCGGGAGGGTCAGGCACATCCGGCCGTTGCCCTCGCTCTCGACGACGGTCAGCGTGCCGGTCTCGGCGACGCCGAAGTTCGCCCCGCTGATCGCCACCCGGGCGCGCAGGAAACGCTCGCGCAGGTGCTTGCGGGCCGCCATCGCCAGCTGGCGCGGCTCGTCGGTGAGCCCGGGGTCCACGCCGGGGATCGTGCGCGCGAAGATCTCCCGGATCTCGGCCCGGTTCTTGTGGATCGCCGGCACCAGGATGTGCGAGGGCTTGTCCTCGCCCAGCTGCACGATCAGCTCGGCGAGGTCGGTCTCGAACACGTCGATGCCCACGGCCTCCAGGGCCTCGTTGAGGGCGATCTCCTGGGTGGCCATCGACTTGACCTTGACCACCTCGCCGGTGCCGGTGGCCTGCACCAGGCGGGTGACGATCTCGTTGGCCTCGTTGGCGTCGCGCGCCCAGTGCACGGTGCCGCCGCGGGCGGTCACCTGCCGTTCCAGCTCCTCCAGGTGCTCGTCGAGGTGCGCCATCGTCGCGGCCTTCAGCGCCTTGCCGGCGGCGCGCAGCTGCTCCCAGTCGGCCACCTCGCCCACCACCTTGGCCCGCTTGTTGCGGATGGTCGTGGTGGCGTGGCCCAGGTTGGCGCGCAGCTGGCCGTCGCGCAGGGCGGTGCGCGCGGCGTCCGGGAAGGACTGGTCACCGCGCAGGTGCCCCACGCCGCGGGGGGCGGTGGGCAGGCCGAGGAACGTGGGCGCCTTGGGGGGCACGGTCGCGGTCATGCGGTCACCGCCGGCTTCGTGGTCTGGTGCGGGGTCACGGCTTCCTCCGTCGAGGCGAGGATCTCGGCCAGGTGCACGGTGCGGGTGCCGGCCCGCAGCCGGGACAGCCCGCCGCCGATGTGCATGAGGCAGGAGGCGTCCCCGGCGGTGCAGATCTCGGCGTGCGTGGACAGCACGTTGGCCATCTTGTCGGTGAGCATCGCGGTGGAGGTGTCGGCGTTCTTCACCGCGAACGTGCCGCCGAAGCCGCAGCACTGCTCGGCGCCGGGCAGCTCGACCAGCTCCAGCCCCCGCACCTCGCGCAGCAGCCGCAGCGGCCGGTCACCGACCTTGAGCAGCCGCAGCGAGTGGCAGGTCGGGTGGTAGGTGACCCGGTGCGGGTAGTAGGCCCCGACGTCGGTCACGCCCAGCACGTCGACCAGGAACTGGGACAGCTCGTGGGTGCGCCCGGCCAGCTCCTCGGCGTCGCGGGCCAGCGTCTCGTCCCCGGCCCGGCGGGCGACGTCGGCCTGCTGGTGGTGGATCGAGGCGACGCAGGACCCGGACGGCGACACGATCGCCTCCGCGCCGGCGAACGCCCGCACGTGGTTGGCGACGATGGACACCGCCTCGCGCCGGTAGCCGGTGTTGACGTGCATCTGACCGCAGCAGGCCTGGGTGGGCGGCACCACGACCTCGTGCCCCAGCCGTTGCAGCAGGGCCGCGGTGGCGTGCGCCACCGAGGGCGTCATCGTGTCCACCAGGCAGGTGGCGAAGAGGGCGACCTTCACTCTGAGACCTCCGCTCAGCTCGCGACGGTCCGGGAGCGCCGGACCATGCTGGACTCGCGGACCACGAGCACGGGCTCGAAGACCGGTTGCTGGTGCTGGTGCTCGCCGTTCCCGGCCTCGTCCAGCAGCAGCTCGGCGGCCCGGCGGCCGAGCTCCTGCCGGGGCTTGCGGACCGAGGTGAGCGGCACGGCGGCCGCGGCGGCGAAGTCGATGTCGTCGTAGCCGACGATGGCGAACTCGTCGGGCACCCGGACCCCGTGCCGCACCATCTCCTGCAGCACGCCGAGCGCCATGAGGTCGTTGGCGCAGACCGCCGCGGTCGGCCGGCGACCGGCGGGCATGCCGATGATCTGGGCGGCGGCCTCCCGGCCACCGGCGACGGTGAGCGTCGCGGGGGACAGCACCAGCAGGGACTCCTCGCTGCCGGTGCCGTCACGGACGGCGGCCGCCACGCCGGCGTGCCGCTCCTGCACCTGCGGCAGCCCCGACGAGCCGCCGATGAAGGCGATCCGCCGGTGACCGCGCTCGAGCAGGTGGTCGGCGGCGAGCCGGCCGCCCAGCACGTCGTCGACGGCGACGGCGCACTGGTCGGGCGTGGGCGCGCGCCGGTCGAGCAGCACCACCGGCGTGCCGCGGTCGCGCAGCGCCTGCAGGTTCCGGGAGAGCTCGGCGGTGGGGGTGACGAGCACGCCCTGCACCCGCTGCTCGGCCAGGACGTCGAGGTGCGCGGCCTCCTTGGCGGGGCGGTCGTCGGAGTTGCAGAGGATCACCGCCAGCCCGGCCGGGTTGGCGACGTCCTCCACCCCGCGCGCGACGTCGGTGAAGAAGGGGTTGGCGATGTCGAGGACGACGAGGCCGATCGTCCGGCTTCGGCCGGCGCGCAGGTGCCTGGCCGACTCGTTGCGGACGAAGCCGAGCCGGGCGATCGCGGCCTGCACCCGCTCCCGGGTCGGCGGGCTGACGACGTCGGGCCGGTTGAGGACGTTGCTGACCGTGCCCACGGAGACGCCGGCCTGCACGGCGACGTCCCGGATGCTGGCGGTCAGCGCTGACCTCCTCGTGAGCTGCGTGGAGCCACCGTATCCGGTACCCACCGTGGCAGGTGGGTTGAAACGTGTCAAAACCTCTCGCCACGCTCGGAGGAGTCCTGGAGCACCGTTGCATCCTCGCAGGAGTGACGGTTGACTCAGTCTTGGCGACCGCCCTATGGTCTGGGCCACAGGCGGTATGAAACGTTTCACTCCGCCCGTCCGACGAGGAGGTCACGTGGCCGACGGCACGCCGTCCGGCGGCGGTGCGAGGTCGACCGGACCGGACGCCCCCGCGCCCCGCGCCTGCTTCACCCTGCAGGTCCGCCCGGACCGGCTGCAGGAGTACCGGGAGCGCCACGCCGCCGTCTGGCCGGAGATGCTGCGCGCCCTCCGCGACGCCGGCTGGCGCGGCTACCAGCTCTTCCTGCGCGAGGACGGCCTGCTGGTGGGGATCGTCGAGACCGACGACTCCGCTGGTGGGTTGGCCGGCGCGCAGGCAGCCGTGGACGCCACCGAGGTGAGCGCCCGCTGGGAGGCCGAGATGGCCCCCTTCTTCGAGACCGGGGACGGTCGCGGCAAGTCCACCCTCGAGCTCGTCTTCGACCTCGACGCCCAGCTGGGGGCGGCCGGGGAGCACACCGCGACGAACGGAGAACCCCCGTGACCGACCAACGCACCCGCGTCCTCGAGGCCCTGGCGCGGCAGACCATCGAGCTCCCGTCCTGGGCGTTCGGCAACTCCGGCACCCGGTTCAAGGTCTTCGGCCAGCCCGGTGTGGCCCGCGATCCCTTCGAGAAGCTCGAGGACGCCGCCCAGGTGCACCGGTACACCGGTACCGCCCCCCGGGTCTCGCTGCACGTCCCGTGGGACCTGGTCGACGACTTCGGCAAGCTCGCCGCGCACGCCACGGACCTCGGCGTCCAGATCGGCGCGATCAACTCCAACCTGTTCCAGGACGACGACTACCGGCTCGGCTCGCTCACCCACCCGGACCCCGCCGTCCGTAGCAAGGCGATCGCCCACCACGCCCAGTGCGTCGACGTCATGCGGGCCACCGGCTCCACCGACCTGAAGCTGTGGTTGCCCGACGGCACCAACTACGCCGGCCAGGACGACCTGCGGGCCCGGCAGGACCGGCTCGCCGACTCCCTGCAGCAGGTCTACGCGCTGCTCGACCCGGGCCACCGGCTGCTGATCGAGTACAAGTTCTACGAGCCGTACTTCTACGCGATGGACATCCCGGACTGGGGCACCTCGCTGGTGCACTGCCTGGCCCTCGGCGAGCAGGCGCAGGTCGTGCTGGACACCGGCCACCACGCTCCCGGCACCAACATCGAGTTCATCGTGATGCAGCTGCTGCGGGTGGGCAGGCTCGGCGCCTTCGACTTCAACTCCCGGTACTACGGCGACGACGACCTCATCGTCGGCTCGGCCGACCCGTTCCAGCTGTTCCGGATCATGAACGAGATCGTCGAGGCCGACGCCGTGCGGCCGGAGTCGGGTGTCAACTTCATGCTCGACCAGTGCCACAACATCGAGCCGAAGATCCCCGGCCAGATCCGCTCGGTGATGAACGTGCAGGAGGCCACGGCCAAGGCGCTGCTGGTCGACCGGGAGGCGCTGCACGCCGCGCAGCGGTCCGGTGACGTGCTCGCCGCGCACGGTGCCCTGACCGACGCGTTCAGCACCGACGTCCGGCCGCTGCTGGCCGAGCTCCGCGAAAGCAGGGGGCTGGACGCCGACCCGTACGCCGCCTACGCCCGCTCCGGCCACCAGGAGCGCATCGCCCGCGAGCGCGTCGGCGGTCAGCAGGCCGGCTGGGGCGCCTGAAGCCCACCCCTTCCGGACTTCGGGGCGGTGAAGGCCGTCCCCGGGGTGGCCATCACCGCCCCAAAGTCCGTCCATCCCGAACCGAAGGACTGACATCCGTGACCAACTCCGTGGTCAGTGACCTGCTCGGCCGCTCGAACCGGTTGGGCGCCGACCCCCGCAACACCAACTACGCCGGCGGCAACACCTCCGCCCAGGGCAGCGAGACCGACCCGGTCACCGGCCGGCCGGTCGAGCTGCTGTGGGTCAAGGGCTCCGGCGGTGACCTCGGCACGCTCCGGGAGGCCGGCCTGGCCGTGCTCCGGCTCGACCGGCTCCGCTCCCTGGTCGACGTCTACCCCGGCGTCGGCCGCGAGGACGAGATGGTCGCCGCGTTCGACTACTGCCTGCACGGCCGGGGCGGCGCCGCGCCCAGCATCGACACCGCGATGCACGGCCTGGTTCCCGCCCCGCACGTCGACCACCTGCACCCGGACTCCGGCATCGCGCTGGCCACCGCGGCCGACGGCGAGCAGCTCACCCGCGAGTGCTTCGGCGACCGGGTGGTGTGGGTGCCGTGGCGCCGGCCGGGGTTCCAGCTCGGCCTGGACATCGCCGCGATCGCGGAGAAGAACCCGCAGGCCGTCGGCTGCATCCTGGGCGGGCACGGGATCACCGCGTGGGGTGGCACCAGCGAGCAGTGCGAGGCCAACAGCCTGGAGATCATCCGGACGGCGGAGCGGTTCCTCGCCGAGCACGGCCGGCCCGAGCCGTTCGGGCCGGTGCTGCCCGGCCACCAGGCGCTGCCCGAGGCCGAGCGGCGGGCGCGGGCCGCGGCGCTGGCCCCGGTGGTCCGCCGGCTGGCGTCCACGGACAGGCCGCAGGTCGGGCACTTCACCGACTCCGACGTCGTCCTGGACTTCCTGGCCGCGGCCGAGCACCCCCGGCTGGCCGCGCTGGGCACCTCCTGCCCCGACCACTTCCTGCGCACCAAGGTGCGGCCGCTGGTCCTCGACCTGCCGGCGACCGCCCCGGTCGAGGACGTCGTCGTCCGGCTCGAGGAGCTGCACGAGGAGTACCGGGCCGAGTACGCGGCCTACTACGCCCGGCACGCCACCCCGGAGAGCCCGGCGATGCGCGGTGCGGACCCGGCGATCGTGCTGGTGCCCGGCGTGGGCATGTTCAGCTTCGGCGCCAACAAGCAGACCGCCCGGGTGGCCGGCGAGTTCTACGTCAACGCGATCAACGTGATGCGCGGTGCCGAGGCCGTCAGCAGCTACGCACCGATCGACGAGAGCGAGAAGTTCCGCATCGAGTACTGGGCGCTGGAGGAGGCCAAGCTCCAGCGGATGCCGAAGCCCAAGCCGCTGGCCACCCGGGTCGCTCTGGTCACCGGCGCGGCCAGCGGCATCGGCAAGGCCATCGCGCAGCGGCTGGCCGCCGAGGGCGCGTGCGTCGTCGTCGCCGACCTGGACCTCCGGAAGGCCACCGACGCCGCGGCCGAGATCGGCAGCACCGACGTCGCGGTGGGCGTGGCCGCCGATGTCAGCGACGCCGAGGCGGTGGCCGCCGCCTTCCGCGAGGCGGTGCTCGCCTTCGGCGGGGTCGACCTGGTGGTCAACAACGCCGGGCTGTCGATCTCCAAGCCGCTGCTGGAGACCACCGAGCGGGACTGGGACCTGCAGCACGACGTGATGGCCAAGGGCTCGTTCCTGGTCTCCCGGGAGGCGGCCCGGATCATGATCGAGCAGGGGATGGGCGGCGACGTCGTCTACATCTCCAGCAAGAACTCGGTCTTCGCCGGCCCGAGCAACATCGCCTACTCCTCGACCAAGGCCGACCAGGCGCACCAGGTGCGGCTGCTGGCCGCCGAGCTCGGCGAGCACCAGATCCGGGTCAACGGCATCAACCCCGACGGCGTCGTGCGCGGCTCGGGCATCTTCGCCGGCGGCTGGGGCGCGCAGCGGGCGGCGGTGTACGGCGTGGCCGAGGAGGACCTGGGCGCGTTCTACGCCCAGCGCACGCTGCTCAAGCGCGAGGTGCTGCCCGAGCACGTGGCCGACGCCGTTTTCGCGCTCACCGGCGGGGAGCTGACCCGGACCACCGGCCTGCACGTCCCGGTCGACTCCGGCGTCGCCGCCGCGTTCCTGCGGTGACCGAGCTGACCCTCGCGGCCGTCGACCTCGGGGCCTCCAGCGGCCGGGTCATGGCGGCGCGGGTCGGCCCGGACCGGCTGGAGCTCACCGAGGCCAACCGCTTCGCCAACCGTCCGGTCCGGGTCGCGGGCACCCTGTACTGGGACGTGCTGGCGCTCTACGGCGGGGTGCTCGACGGGCTCCGGGCGGCCGGCCGGGAGGCCGCCCGGTTCGACGGCGGGCGGCTGCACGGCGTGGGCATCGACAGCTGGGCGGTCGACGTCGGCCTGCTGGACGGCGACGGCGCGCTGCTGGGCAACCCGGTGCACTACCGGGACGAGCGGCACGCCCGCGCCGTCCCGGGGGTGCACGAGCTGGTGCCGCCGGCGGAGCTGTACCGGGTCAACGGGCTGCAGCACCTGCCGTTCAACACGCTGTTCCAGCTGGCGGGCATGCAGCGGCTGGCCGGTTTCGGCCTGGCCCGCCGGGCGCTGCTGGTGCCCGACCTGCTGGCGTACTGGCTCACCGGGGCGGTGGGGGCCGAGGTCACCAACGCCTCCACCACCGGACTGCTCGACGCGAGCACCCGGGAGTGGTCCGACGAGCTGATCGGCCGGCTGCGGCTGCCGCGGGAGCTGTTCCCGCCGCTGCGGCAGCCGGGGGAGCGGCTGGGGGAGCTGACCGGTGGGGTGCTGGCCGAGACCGGGCTGGCCGGGCCGGTCCCGGTCACCGCGGTGGGGTCGCACGACACCGCCTCGGCGGTGGTCGGCGTGCCGGCGGCCTCGGACCGGTTCGCCTACGTCTCGTGCGGCACCTGGTCGCTCGTCGGGGTGGAGCTGGCGGAGCCGGTGCTCAGCGAGGCCAGCCGGCGGGCCGGGTTCACCAACGAGCTCGGGGTGGACGGAACGGTCCGCCACCTGCACAACGTCATGGGACTGTGGCTGCTGCAGGAGTCGCTGCGCACCTGGCAGGCGGCCGGCCTGCCGGCGGACCTGCCCGACCTGCTGGCCGCAGCGGCCCGGGTCCCCGCGCTCGGCACCGTCGTCGACCCCGACGACCCGCGGTTCCTGCCGCCGGGGGACATGCCGGCGCGGATCGCGGCCGCCTGCGCCGAGACCGGGCAGCCCGTGCCCGCCGGCCCGGCCGGGACCGTGCGCTGCATCCTCGACAGCCTCGCCCTCGCCTACCGGCGCACGGTCCGCCAGGCGGCCGAGCTGTCCGGCCGCGAGGTGGACGTGGTGCACCTGGTGGGCGGCGGCGCGCGCAACGAGCTGCTGTGCCAGCTGACGGCGGACGCCTGCGGGCTGCCGGTCGTCGCCGGCCCGGTGGAGGCCGCCGCGCTGGGCAACGTGCTGGTGCAGGCCCGGGCCGGCGGTGCGGTCGCCGGGGGGCTGCCCGAGCTGCGTGCCCTGCTGCGGGCCACCCAGGAGGTGCGCACCCACCTCCCCGCCGGCCTGCCGGAGGGCGCCTGGGCGGCGGCCGCGCGCCGGCTCGGCTGGGACGGCTGACCGCCGGCCGGACGCTCAGCGGTCCCCGGCCGCCGCCAGCCCCGCCCTGGTGAACGCCAGGGCGTCCCGGGCCAGCGCCCGGTTGTCGGTCCAGAGGTTGCGCCAGATCGCCAGGTCGTTGGAGAGCGTGCGGTGCACGACCTCCGAGGAGAAGGACTCGAAGGTGACGATCCCGTCGTAGCCGACCTCGGTCAGCGCGGCGAAGAACTCCGGCCACGGGATGGAGCCGGTGCCCAGCGCACCGCGGTGCGACTCGCCGAGGTGCACGTAGCCCAGCCGGCCGGCCGCGGCCGCCGCCCGCACCGCCTCGGTGAACGAGTGCTCCTCGATGTTCATGTGGTACGTGTCCAGGTGGGCCATCACGTTGGGCCGGTCGACGGCGGCGATGAAGTCCAGCGTCTGCTGGGTGGTGTTGATGACGTTGGTCTCGTAGCGGTTGCAGAACTCCAGGGCCAGGGTGATCCCCGAGGCCGCGGCGCGGTCGGCGAGCCAGGCGATGGTCTCCTGGGAGTTGGCCACCCCGCGCTCCGTCGCCGGCCCGGGGTACTTGCCGAGCTTGGAGTACAGGACGCCGCACAGCACCGTCCCGCCGCTGTCCCGGAGCACGCCGAGGGCGGTGGCCAGCCGTTCCCGCCCGCGGGCGACGACGTCGGGGTCCTCGCTGGAGACGTCGGTGTCCTCGCTCAGGCCGAGGGAGGCGCTGACCTGCAGCCCGTGCTCGGCGAGCAGCCGGGCGGTCATGTCCGCGTCGAAGCCGGTGGGGTCGATCGGCGCGATCTCGATCAGGTCGTAGCCGGCCTCCGCCGTCGCCGAGATGGCGTGCCGGGCCTCCGCCTCGGACCACCCCCCGGTCCAGACCAGCGCGTGGACTCCGTGGACGACGGGCATGGGTGAGCTCCTTCGTGCGTCGGGGGGACGAGGCCGGCACCGGTCAGCCGGTGCGGCCGTACCGGCGGTTGGTCAGGCCGTTGAGCAGGGCGGCGAAGACGAGGACGGTGCCGAGGGCGAACAGCTGGAACTGCGAGCCGGCGTTCCCCGGGACGGCCAGCAGGATCCCGGCGTTGAGCCACACCACCAGCAGCGTGGCGAGGACGACACCGGCCACCCGGCCGATGCCGCCGGTGATCGCCACGCCACCGAGGACGGCGATGGTGATCGCCGGCAGGGCCATGCCGCTGCCGGCCACACCGGCGTCCGGCCGGGCCGACGCGAACTGCGCGACGGTGACCACGGCGACCAGGCCGGAGATCAGGCCGGCCGCGGTGTAGGCGAGGAACCGGGTCCGCCGCACGTCGATGCCGGCCCACTGCGCGGCGACGTCGTTGGTGCCGATCGCGTACAGCCGCCGGCCGTAGGTGCTGCGGTTGAGCAGCAGCCAGACCACGACGGCGGTCGGCAGCAGGAAGGTCAGGATGCCCAGCGGCACCTGCAGCGGGTCCTCGCCACCCCCGAGGGGCACCGAGCGGGCGGCGGAGAAGAACTCCTGGATCGGCTGGGTGCTGATCGGCTGCTGGTCGTTGACCACGATCGCCAGGCTGGAGAACGCGTAGTAGGTGGCCAGCGTGGTTATCAGGGCCGGGTAGCCGATGTAGGCGATGAGGAAGCCGTTGACCGCGCCGCACAGCGCACCGAACGCGGCGGCCAGCAGGATCGACGGCCACAGCGGCCAGCCCCACTCGCCGTAGCCGAAGCCGAACACCATGCTGGTCAGCGACACCACCGCCCCGACGGACAGGTCGATGCCGCCGCGGCCGGAGGTGATGACCAGCAGCTCGGCCAGCCCCAGCATGACCAGCGGCACGGCGCTGATCAGGGCCGCGGACATGTAGCCGGCGTCGTACGGCGCGGTCAGGTAGTTGCGCTGGGACAGCGTCACGAAGGTGGCGACGACGGCGACCAGCAGCACCAGGAGCAGCACGATCCGCTGGGTGAGCAGGGCGCGCAGGAGCAGCGCCGGCAGCTGCCGGAGCCGGGAGTCCGGCGCCTCGGGCCGACCCGACTGCGGTGCCGGGGCCGGTGGGGAGACCGTGGTGCTCACGCCGTCCTCCTCGTGCGCTCGCGGAGCAGGTCGGCCCCGACCGCGATCAGGATCAGGATCCCGACGAACAGGCTGGCCAGCTGCGAGCGCCAACCCAGCTGGGTCACCCCGGAGGTGACCGTCTGCACCAGCAGGGCCCCGAGCACGGTGCCCAGGACCGAGCCGCGGCCGCCCATGATCGAGGTGCCGCCGATGACCACCGCGGCGATCGCGGCCAGCTCCATGCCCGCGCCGACGTTCGGCGCCAGCGTCGAGGTGCCGCGGGCGATGACGAAGCAGGCGGCCAGGCCGGTGAGCAGCCCGGTGAGGACGTAGGCCGACAGCACCCGCCGCTGCACCTTCACCCCGGCCAGCCGGGCGGCGTCGGCGTCCCCGCCGATGGCGTACAGGTGCCGGCCGCTCGGGGTGTGCCGGAGGTAGTACCAGGCGGCCGCGGCGACGACCAGCATGATCAGGAAGCTGTGCGGGACGCCGAGGGTGCGGCCGGCCTCGCCCCGGCCGAACACGGCGAGCGTGCCGGGGATGTTGTCGACGGTGGTGCCGCCGAACAGCTGCAGCCCGAGGAAGCGGAAGAGGTTCGCCGTCCCGAAGGTGATGATGATCGCGTGCACCCGCCCGTAGGCGATGAGCACGCCGTTGGCCAGCCCGAGCAGCCCGCCCAGCGCGACGGACAGGAGGACGGCGACCGGCAGCGGGGCGCCGGACTCGACCATGGCCCGGGCCACCACGACCGCGCACACCATGACCATGCCGGCGACGGAGACGTCGATCCCGCCGGTGATGATCACGACGGTCATGCCGACGCCGATCAGCGCCACCGGGGCCATCGCCACGAGCAGCGGGACGATCGAGCCGCTGGTCAGGAACGCCGGCGTGGTCAGCGCGAGGGCCACCCACAGCACGGCGATGACGACGATCAGCACGACCTCCTGGCCGGTGATCGGGAACGGCAGCACGCGGCCGCGGGCCCGGGCGGTGTGCTCCGGCTGCCCGGCCGACGGCGCGCCGCCGGCCGGCCTGAGCGTCGACGAGCTCATGCCACCTCCTGCTCGAGCGCGCCGGCGGCGGCGGCGAGGACGTCGGCCTGGCTGGCGCCCGGGCCGAACTCGACGGTCGTGGTGCCGGCCCGGACGACCTGGAGCCGGTCGGAGACGCGGATGGCCTCCGCGAGGTCGGAGGTGACGATGAGGACGGCGGTGCCCTCGTCGGCCAGCTGGCGGACGATCCGGTGGATCTCCTCCTTGGCCCCGACGTCGACGCCCTGCGTCGGCTCGGCGAGCACCAGCACCGGCGGCCGCTCGACGAGCTGCCGGGCCAGCACGACCTTCTGCGCGTTCCCGCCGGACATCGCCGACACCGGCTGCCGCTCGTGCGGGGTGCGCACGGACAGCCGCTGGATGAAGTCGCGGGCCACCTGCCGCTCGCGGCGCCGGTCCATCCAGACGCCGAACTTCGACAGCAGCGGGAGGTGGCCGGCGGAGATGTTGAAGGCGATCGACTGGAAGCTGAACAGGCCCTGCGCCTTGCGGTTGGCCGGGAGCAGGGCGATGCCCAGCCGCTTGGCCGCCCGTGGCGAGGAGGGCGCGATCGGCCGGCCGTCGAGCAGCATCCGGCCGGAGGTCGCCCGCCGCATGCCGTAGACGGTCTCGGCGATCTCCGCGGCACCGGAGCCGATCAGTCCGTACAGCGTGACGATCTCCCCCGGCCGCACCGACACGTCGACGTCGGAGTACTCGCCCTCGCAGCCGAGACCGTCCAGCACCAGGCGGGGCGGCGCGTCGGGGACGCGGTGCTCGGGCGGGGTGTCCTCCAGGGCGCCGCCCACCATCAGCTCGACGACCCGGCGGACGGACAGCTCGCCGATGGGCCAGGTGCCCAGGGTCTGGCCGTCCCGCATGACGGTGACCTCGTCGGCGATGACGAACAGCTCGTCGAGCCGGTGGGAGATGTAGATGACGGCGACGCCGGAGGCGGCCAGCCGGCGGACGACGCCGAAGAGCACCTCGATCTCGGTGTCGGTCAGGATCGCCGAGGGCTCGTCCAGGATCAGCACGGTGGCGTTGCCGACCAGGGCCTTGGCGATGGACACCTGCTGCTGCTCGGCGATCGACAGCTCGCTGACCGGCGCGGTGGCGTACCGGGCGGGGAGGCCGATCAGCTCCAGCAGCTCCACGACGCGGGCGTTCTGCGCCGACCAGTCCACCCGGCCCCGCCGGGTGATCTCCCGTCCGGTGAACACGTTCTCGGCGACGGTCAGGTCCGGGAAGAGCTGGGGCTCCTGGTACACGGTGGCGATGCCGAGGGCGATGGCGCCGGCCGTGCCGGAGATGGTGACCGGCCGCCCGTCGAAGGTGATCTGCCCGGTGTCGGCGTCGGCCGCCCCGGAGAGGATCTTGATCAGCGTGGACTTGCCCGCGCCGTTCTCCCCCACCAGGGCGTGGACGGTGCCCGCGCGCACCGTCATGTCGGCGTTGCGGATGGCGTGGACGGCGCCGTACCGCTTGGACACGCCGGTCACCGACAGCCGTTCGGACCGGTCCGCCGGTGGGGGCGTCGACGCGCCGTCCGCCCCGCTCGTCTGGCTCTCGCTCATCTCTCCCTCGCTGCGCCGGTGGCCGGGGAGGGCCGGTGTGCGCCGGCCCTCCCCGGGAGCGGGTCAGTAGTCGAAGTCGCCGGCGTTGTCCTTGGTGATCCGCAGCGGCGGACCCAGCAGCAGGACCTTCGTGCTCTCGTCGTAGGTCACGCCGGTGATGTCCGCGTTGACGTCGTTGGTCGGCTGGAACTCCTCGCCGGACGCCAGCTGGACGCCGGCCCAGGCGGTCAGCCAGCCGAGGTTCTCGACGTCCCACAGGATGCTGGCCGTGGACGAGCCGTCCTGGAGGTAGGGCAGCATCGACTGCGGCGTGCCGAGGCCGACGGTGAACACCTGCCCGATCCGGCCGGCGTCCCGGACCGCCTGGGCGACGCCGGGCGCCGAGGACGTGCACTCCCCGACGAGCCCGGTGAGGTCCGGGTGCGCGTTCATCAGGTCGGTGGCCATCTGGGTGGCCATCGCCTGGTCCTCACCGGCGTAGACGACGTCGACGATCTCCGCCTGCGGGTACTTCTCCGCGGTGTAGGCCCGCTGCACCTCGATCCAGGAGTTCAGGTTCTCCGCCGTCTGGCCGCAGGAGACGATCGCGTACCGCCCCTGGCCGCCCATGGCCTCCAGCAGCGCGTCGGTGAGGGCCTGCCCGATGCCCTCGGTGGACGCCTGGCTGACGAAGACCTCGCGCACCGAGTCGGGGGCGTCGGTGTCGGAGGTGGCCACCGAGATGCCGGCGTCGGCGGCCTGCTGCAGCAGCGGGGCCATCGAGTCGGGGTCGTTCGGCGCCACGATGAGGGCGTCGACCCCCTGCTGGATGTACGAGCGGACGATGTCGGCCTGCGCGGCCGGGTCGGCCTCCACCGGGCCCTGGTAGAGCCACTGGCAGCCGAGCTCCTGGCAGGCCTCCTCCCCGCCGGTGTTCATCGCCTCGAAGTAGGGGATGCCCTGCAGCTTGGGCACGAACGCGACGGTGTAGGAGTCGCCGCCACCGCCGGCGTCACCCCCACCGCTGTCGTTCCCGCCGGAGGCCGAACCCCCCGAGCCCTCGCCGCAGGCGGCGAGCGTCAGGGTGAGAGCCAGGGCGAGGGGGGCAACGGACCTCGTCGTACGTGTCGTCCTCATCGGTCACCTCATCGGAGTGGGGGTCGATCCCCGGGACACCGGCTCGGCGAGCCGGTGGGTCTGTGCCGTGCGCCCCGGGCGGGCCGGGGGCGTCACGGGGCGGGTGCCGGTCACCGGTGTTCCTCCGGCACGTCCACCCGGTGGACGGCGACGCCGGCCGCGCGCAGCTCGGCCACCGCGGCCGGGTCGGCGCCGGAGTCGGTGTAGAGCGCGGTGATGCGGGACGGTGGCGCCACGCTGTGCAGCGAGAAGCTGCCGAGCTTGCTGGAGTCGGCGAGCGCGAACACCTGCCGGCAGTGCGCGGTCAGGTACTGCTTCACCTGGGCCTCGTCCGGGGTCATGTCGAGGAGGCCGCGCTGGGCGGAGACGGCGTGGGCGCCGACGAAGCCCTTGTCGATCCAGCCGCGGCCGCTCAGCACGTCGCCGATGACCCCGACCACGGAGCGGGCTGAGCGGCGCACCGACCCACCGGGGATGAGCACGGTCGCGTCCGACCGCTCGGAGAACAGCGTCGCGGTGGGCATGCTGTTGGTGATCACGACCAGCGACCGCCGGGCCAGCAGCTCGTGCGCGAGGTGGTGGCAGGTGGTGGAGGAGTCCAGGGCGATGACGTCGCCGTCCTGGACCAGCGGGGCCACCGCGCGGGCGATCCCCACCTTCTCCGCCCGGCGCACCAGCAGGCGGGTCTCGAAGGCGCCCTCGTCGAGCACCGGGGCGGCGACGGCGCCGCCGCGGACCCGGCGCAGGGCCGCGCGCCGCTCGAGGGCCTCGAGGTCCTTGCGGATCGTCACCGTGGAGACGGCGAGCCGTTGCGCGAGGTCGTTGACCGCCACCCGCCCGCTCGCGCTGAGGGCGGCGAGGATCGCCTGCGACCTGGCGTGCTCGTCCAAGGACGGCATACGGCCCCCTCACGGCCCTCGTCGGCACTGACGAGCCGGACCCCCGGTGGGCCCGGTGCGCGGGAAGCTAGACCGACGAAAGCCGGAGGTCAAGCACGCGGAGGCGCGCGAAACCCACGGGCTTCCGAACAGCCCACCGCGGCTTTCGCACACGGGCGCGCGGTCGGGCTCACATGGCGACGAGCTGAATCAGGTTGCCGCAGGTGTCGTCGAGGACGGCCACGGTCACGGGGCCCATGACCACGGGGTCCTGCGTGAAGGTGACGCCCAGGCCGGTGAGCCGTCGGTGCTCGGCGTGCACGTCGTCGACCGCGAAGGCGGTGTACGGGATGCCGTCGGCCACCAGGGCCTCCTTGAACGGCCTGGCGGCCGGGTGCGCGTCCGGCTCGAGGACGAGCTCCACGCCGTCCGGCGCCTGCGGGGAGACGACGGTGATCCAGCGGTGCTCGCCCATCGGGACGTCGTTCTTCGGCAGGAAGCCCAGCACGTCGGTGTAGAACCGCAGCGCCTTCTCCTGGTCGTCGACGAGGACGCTGGTCATGGCGATCTTCACGGGGGTCCCTTCCGGGGGTCGGTGGGCCAGCGTTCGGCGATGGCCCGCAACGGCGTCGTGTCCAGGTGCAGGAACGTGTAGCGGCCCTCGCGCCGCCGGGAGACCAGGCCGGCGTCCTCCAGCACGCCGAGGTGCTGGGAGACGGCCTGGCGGGAGGAGCTCAGGCCGTGCCGCATCACCAGCCGGCTGCAGAGCTCGAACAGCGTCTGGCCGTCCCGGTCCTGCAGCTCGTCGAGGATCGTCCGCCGGGTGGGGTCGGCGAGAGCCTTGAACACGTCGCCCACGGCCAGAGCATGGGCAAGTATCCACTTGCCTGTCAAGGTCCGTAGGGTCGGCGGCATGACGTCACCGGCGCCCCGGACCCGCCACGAACGACTGGTGGGCCTGCTCGTGCTGGGGGTCGCCGTCGTGCTGCTGGTCTCCAGCGTCACCTGGTTCGGCAGTGACCGGACCGTCGTCGGCATCGGCCAGCTGGCGCTCGGGCTGGTGCTGGCCGGGGTCGGCGCCTTCCTGGTGCGGCGGGCGCGGGCGCGCTGACCCGTCGGCTGGCGCCCGCGCGGGACCGGCGGCAGGGTGATCGGCACCACGTCGACGCGGGCCGGCGGCCCGCCGGGGAGGAGGCGCCGTGCAGCTCAACAGGGACGAGCTGGTGCGGGTGCTGCGCACCGAGGGCGACAACGACACGGCGGAGGCGGTGGCCGCGCAGCTGCCCGAGCAGATCGACACCGACCGGGACGGCGACGCCCTCACCGCGGTCGGCCTGGGTCGCACGCAGCTGATGGCCAAGCTGGCCGGGGGCTCGCTCGGGACCACGCTGAGCCCGTGAGCCGCCCTGGGCGAGCCCCGTCCCGGGGCCCGCCCAGGTGCACCCGTCAGGCCCGCGCGGGCCGGCGGCCGAGGGCGATCGCCTGGTCGAGGTACTCCACCACCACCTCCAGGTCGGCGTCCGTGGCGTCGGACAGCTCCAGCGAGCGCACGGTGCGCCCGGTGCCGACCAGCCGGCGCTCCGGATCGGGCAGCAGGACACCCCGCTCGAACACCAGCTGCACGTGCCCGGCGAGCGGGAACAGCGCGCAGACGAACCCGGCGTCGGGGTGCGCGTAGTTGATGCTGTGCCACCCGCGGCGGACCCGTTCCCGCAGCTCGGGATGGCCGTCGAGGAGCACCGCGCGGGCTCGGCGGGTGAGCGCGGCGACCTCGTCGGAGTGCTCGGCCAGCAGCGCCTCGACGTCGTCCGGCACGGTCATGCGCCGATGATGGCACCCCCCACCGACGGAACCGGCCCCTCAGACGGGCCGCTCGCGGGCCAGCTCCTCGCGGGCCACCGAGCGGATGTGCACGGCGTCGGGGCCGTCGACGATCCGCAGCGTGCGGGCGCTGGCGTAGAACCGGGCGAGCACCGTGTCGCCGCTGACCCCGGCACCGCCGTGCAGCTGGATGGCGCGGTCGATGACGTCGCACGCCACCTGCGGCGCGACCACCTTGATCGCCGCGATCTCGGTGCGCGCGCCCTTGGCCCCGTGCCGGTCGATGAGGTCCGCGGTCTGCAGCACGTACAGCCGGGCCTGGTCGATCTCCATGCGCGAGCGGGCGATCGACTCCCGCACGGTGCCCTGCTCGGCCAGCGGCCGGCCGAACGCGACCCGCGACTTCGCCCGCTCGACCATCAGCGCGAGCGCCCGCTCGGCCATCCCGATCGCGCGCATGCAGTGGTGGATCCGGCCGGGCCCGAGCCGGGCCTGGGCGATCATGAAGCCGTCGCCCTCACCGGCCAGCAGGTTGGTCATCGGCACCCGGACGTCGGTGAACCGCAGCTCGGAGTGGCCGTGCTGGTCCTGGTAGCCGAACACCGGCAGGTGCCGGACGATCTCCAGCCCCGGGGTGTCCCGGGGGACGAGCACCATCGACTGCTGCCGGTGCGCCGGTCCGTCGGGGTCGGTCTTCCCCATCACGATGAAGACCTGGCAGCGCTCGTCGGCGGCCCCCGTCGTCCACCACTTGCGCCCGTTGACCACGTACTCGTCGCCGTCCCGGACGATCGAGGTCTGGATGTTGCGGGCGTCGGAGCTGGCGACGTCCGGCTCGGTCATCGCGAACCCGGAGCGGATCTCCCCCTCGAGCAGCGGGTCCAGCCAGCGCGCCTTCTGCTCCGGCGTCCCGAAGAGCATCAGCGTCTCCATGTTGCCGGTGTCCGGGGCGCCGCAGTTGATCACCTCGGGGGCGATCACCGGCGACCAGCCGGTGATCTCGGCGACGCCGGCGTACTCGAGGTTGGTCAGCCCGCCGTGCTCGGCGGAGAAGAGGTTCCACAGCCCCCGCCTGCGCGCCTCCGCCTTGAGCTGCTCCAGGACCGGCGGGTGGGCGTGGTCGTCGTGGCCACGCGCGGCACGCCACTGCTCGTAGACGGGCTCCGCGGGGAGGACCCGCTCCCGCATGAAGTCCCACATCCGGCCGGTGACGTCCTCGGCCTCGGCGGAGAGGGTGAAGTCCATGGCCGGACCGTATCCGGGGTGGTGGTCAACACCGCGGACGGGTGCGGGCGCGACGCCGCCCCGGACACCGGGGTGTCCGGGGCGGCGGGGATCGGACCGGGAGTGGCAGCTCCCGGGGCTGGGCCGCGGGTCAGCGCGGCGACCTCAGCGAGGCGACCTCAGCGAGGCGTCCCGCCCGCGCCCGGTGGCGACGCCGGCGACCTTGCCCAACGCGATCGCCACGCCGACCGCCGCGGTCAGCAGGTGCAGGATGTTGTCCGCCCAGTTCAGGTTGAGGAAGTCCCACTCCTTGCCAACGGCGAACAGCCCGTAGAGGAACGCCGCGCCGTAGCCGGCGGCGAGCAGCCAGCCGTAGGTGCGGGCACCGCTCAGCGTGCGGGACAGGGCGATGCCGACGGCGCCGATCAAGACGTGCACGAGGTTGTGCATCGGGTTGATCATGAACCCGAGGAGCGTCACGTCGTGCTCCGTGGTCGGCCCGTGGACGTTGCCGAAGAAGTCGCCGAAGCCGGTGAGGAAGAAGCCCACGATGCCGATCAGCGTGTAGATGACGCCGAAGGCGAGGGCGAGCTGCTGCGGCCAGGTCATGCCCCGGCGACCGGCGCCGGGGGAATCTTTAGCGGACATGGGTGGTCCTCCATCGTGTCGTGGCACCGCCGGGTCCTCGACGCTGCCTGAACAGCCGGTCCCCCAGGGTGAGCTGCGCAAACGGGACTCACCCGGTCGGGCGACACGTCGTGCCCGAACTGCAACCTGGGCCCCGGCCGGGCCGGCGCGGACGGACCCGGTCGGCCCGGCCCGGCCCGTCGGTGCTCAGCCCGGGCGGCGGGTCGGCACCGGCCGGCGGACGACGAACGGGCCGATCGCGAGCAGGTCCACCGGAGCCGAGCCGAAGCACTCCAGCGCGTCCCGCGGGTCGTCGACCATGGGCCGGCCGGCGGTGTTGAGGCTGGTGTTCACCACCACCGGCAGCCCGGTGCGCCGCTCGAACGCCGCGATCATGCGGTGCACCAGCGGCTCGGTCGCCGGGTCGATCGTCTGGATCCGCGCCGTCCCGTCGACGTGGGTGACCGTGGGGATGCGGTCCTTCCACTCCGGGGCCACGTCGTGCACGAACAGCATGTAGGGCGAGGGGATCGGGCCGCGGCTGAAGATCTCCGGCGCCTTCTCCAGCAGCACCATCGGCGCCACCGGCCGGAACTGCTCGCGGCCCTTCACGTCGTTCATCCGCTCGAGGTTGGCCTCGTAGCCGGGGTGGGCGAGCAGGGAGCGGTGGCCCAGCGCGCGGGGCCCGTACTCGCTGCGGCCCTGGAACCAGGCGACGATGCCGTTGTCGGCGAGCACCTCGGCGACGGCCTCGGCGACGTCGTCCGGCCGCTCGTAGTCGATCGCGGCGGTCTGCAGCACCCGCTCGATCTCCTCGTCGCTCCAGCCCCGGCCGAGCGCGGCGCCGGGCATCGGCTCGGTGCGCTCACCGAGCTCGGCCGCCACGTGCAGCGCGCTGCCCAGCGCCGTCCCGGCGTCCCCGGCGGCGGGCTGCACCCAGACCTGCTCGAACGGGCTCTCCGCGAGGATCCGGGTGTTGGCGACGCAGTTCAGCGCCGTCCCGCCGGCCAGGGTGAGCACCTCGTCGCCGGTCTGCTCGTGCACCCAGCGGGCCAGGTCGACCAGCACCTCCTCCAGCCGCTGCTGAACGCTGGCCGCCAGGTCGGCGTGGTCCTCGGTCCAGGCCGCGTCCTTGCCCAGCCGCGGGGCGAACTCGCTGAAGTCGATCCGCTCGGTGACGAAGCCGCCGTCCCCGGTTGCCCGGATCAGCTCGGACAGCTCGCCGACGAAGCGCGGCTTCCCGTAGGAGGCCATCGCCATGACCTTGAACTCGTCGGAGCTGCGCAGGAAGCCCAGGTGGTCGGTGAGCTCCTCGTACATGAGGCCCAGCGAGTGCGGCAGCGCCTGGCCGGCCAGCACCTCCAGCCGGCCGTCGACGTAGCGACCGGCGAGGTGGCTGTGCGCCTCCCCGCGGCCGTCGAGCACGAGCACCGAGTTGTCCCGATGCGGAGCGGCCAGCCCGGCGGAGGCCGCGTGCGCCACGTGGTGCTTGACGAACCGGACCTTGGCCGGGTCCAGCCCGGGCAGCGCATGGGCCAGGAAGTCCGGGGCCATCTCCGCGTACTTCCTGCGCATCACGTCGCCGTCGTCGAACAGCCCGGAGTCCTCCGGCGTCCCCATCAGGGCGGGGTCGAAGGAGTAGGCGACCGCGTCGAGCTCCTCCGGGCGGATGCCCGCCGCCTTCAGGCACCACGCGGCGGACAGCTCCGGCAGCTCCCAGGCACTCCACGGCAGCGGTCGCTTGCCGTGCTTGCGCCGGCTGAACCGCTCCTCCTCGGCCGCGGCGACGACCTTGCCGTCGATGACCAGGGCAGCCGCCGGGTCGTGGTAGATGGCGTTGATGCCCAGGACCTTCACGCGCGCGCTCCTCCCGGCCGGGCTCCGTTGCGGCCCGGTCCGGTTTCATGATCACGGGAGTCGGCGCATCCCGCAGGTCGAGCGGCCGGAGCCCCTGGTCAGGACCGCTGCCGAACGGCGGCGGAGACGACGTCCGACGCGACCTCGCGCAGCCGCGTGCCCGACGCCCGCGACGTCTCCAGCAGCAGGTGCAGCGCCGTCTCCTCGTCCACGCCGTGCCGGGCCATCAGGACGCCCTTGGCGGTGCTGATCACGTCCCGGTCCCGGAGGGCGGCCCGGAACCGCTCACCCGGCTCGTCGGCGTCCTCCAGGAGCCGGTCGGCGTCCGGCCCGGGCGCCGGCGTCCCGGCAGCGTGCTCGTCCCGTGACCCCGGCCGGATCGACCGGACGTCGGCGTGCTGGTCGGCGGCCACCGGACCGGCCCGCAGCTCAGGCCGGCGTGCCGGCCGGTGCCGGACGGCTGCCGGTGCGGCGCCGGCGGTAGGCCTTCGCCCGGCACGCCTCGGAGTCGTACACCCGGCGCCGCCCGCTGTCGGCGGGCTGGCAGAAGGCGCGCTCGCACACCGGGCAGATGCTGGTCATCGTCCGGGACAGCGGCTCCGGCCCGGGGTCCGGCGTCCGGTGCGCGGCGGCGACGAGCCCCAGCAGCGCGGACAGCGGGCCACCGCTGCCCGGCACGTCGTGCAGGCTGCGCGAGTACGGGGCGCGTGGCGGCGCGAGCTCGTCCAGGCGCTCGTTGACCGCGTGCGCGACCAGGTCCCGCTCCTCCGCCGGCAGCCGGGCCAGGCCGAGCAGGTAGGCGCGCACCTCCACCTCGCCGGCGGTGCCGCCGAGGGCCAGGTACCGGGTCCACAGCTGGCCGGGGGACAGGTCGCTGCGCTCGAACGCCGCGCGGGTGGCTGCGCACTGCAGCTCAGCCGAGGGCACGCAGTCCGACGTCGGATCGCTCGTCGGGTCCATGGCAGCTCCCCGAGCCGTACCGGTCGTCCGGTCGACGTCCGCCGCGGTCTCGGCGGTGTCCCCAGTGTGCCGTGAGGCGCCGCCGAGGAGGAGAGGGGGCGTCCCCCTGGCAGTTCCCGGCGGACTGGGTGCATCCTGTGCTGGGCCCCAGAGGCGGGGAGCCGGGCGACACCGGGAGAGCCCGTGACCATCACACCGTCACGCATCGTCAGCCAGCCCAGTCCTGCGCACGTGGCGGAGAAGGGCTCGCGGCTGCTCTCCCTGCTGCGGACCACCGATCACAAGGTGATCGGGCTGATGTACACGTTCACGGCGTTCATCTGGTTCTTCGTCGGTGGCCTGATGGCGCTGCTGATGCGCGGTGAGCTGGCCCGCCCGGAGCTG
>NZ_JABGDE010000019.1:0-26241 GCF_041028325.1 Modestobacter sp. I12A-02662
CGGCTGGGGATCACCACGGTCTACGTCACCCACGACCAGGTCGAGGCGATGACCATGGGCGACCGGGTCGCCGTGCTCAAGGACGGCCTCCTGCAGCAGGTCGGCACCCCCCGCGAGCTCTACGACCGGCCGCGCAACGCCTTCGTCGCCGGCTTCATCGGCTCCCCCGCGATGAACCTCGCCGAGGTGCCGCTCGCCGACGGCGGCGCGCGGCTGGGGGACCTCACCGTGCCGCTGTCGGCCGAGACGCTCGCGGCCACCGGCTCGGACACCACCGTCACCCTCGGCTTCCGGCCCGAGTCGCTGCAGCTGTCCGGCGACGGGCAGGGGTTCCGGGCCCGCGTCGACCTGGTGGAGGAGCTCGGCTCGGACGCCTACGTCTACGCCTCGCTGCTGGACCGGGAGGTCGCCGAGCACCTGCACGGTGGTGACACCAAGCAGATCGTGGCCCGGGTCGACGCCCGCCGTCCCCCGCAGGCCGGTGCGGAGGTCGACCTGGCCATCCGCACCGGTGAGGAGCACGTGTTCTCCGCCAGCACCGGGGAGCGGCTGCCCAGCTGAGGACCCCGGCCCGGACCGGCGCGCGCGGCGTGCCGGGGTGACCTCGACGGCAGTGGGAAGACCTCGGCGGCGGGCTACGGTTGCTGCTGGTTGAGCTGAGCAACCTCAGCCTGCGGCGAACACGGGGACGGTCCACCTGCATGAGCACTGCCGAGCGGCGCGCGCACCACGACGTCACCTTCGCCGTCCTGGCGACGGGGGTGGTCGCGTTCGGGCTGCTGCAGTCGCTGGTGACCCCGGTGCTGCCCACGCTCCAGGTCGAGCTGCACACGAACCAGGCGGACGTCACCTGGATCATGACCGCCTACCTGCTGTCGGCGTCGATCTTCACCCCGATCATGGGCCGGCTCGGGGACATGACCGGCAAGAAGCGGATGTTCGTCGTCGCCCTGGTGGCGCTCGCGGTCGGCTGCCTGGTGGCGGCGCTGGCCGAGGACCTGGCCGTGATGATCGTCGCCCGGGTCGTCCAGGGCGTGGGCGGCGGCATGCTCCCGCTGGCGTTCGGGATCATCCGCGACGAGCTGCCGAAGCACCGGATCGCCGGGGCGATCGGCACGATCTCCGCGATGATCGCCGTGGGGGCGGGCGCCGGGCTGGTGCTGGCCGGCCCGATCGTCGACGTCCTGGACCACACCTGGCTGTTCTGGCTGCCGCTGATCGTCCTGGCGGTCGCCACGGTCGCGGCCGTCTTCCTGGTGCCCGAGTCGCCGGTGCGCACCGAGGGGCGGATCAACTGGGCGGCCGCAATGCTGCTGGCCGGCTGGCTGGTGGCCTTGCTGCTGCCGGTCTCGCAGGCGCCGTCGTGGGGCTGGGGCTCGCCGCGCGTGCTCCTGCTGCTGGCGGTCGCCGTCGTGCTGGCCGCCGGCTGGGTGGTCGTCGAGTCGCGGGCGACCCACCCGCTGGTGGACATGCGGATGATGCGGGTCCGGGCGGTGTGGGCCAACAACCTGGTCGCCCTGCTGGTCGGGGTGGCGATGTACGCGGCGTTCGCGTTCCTGCCGCAGTTCGTCCAGACGCCGTCGTCGGCCGGGTACGGGTTCGGCGCCTCGGTGACCGAGTCGGGGCTGATGAACCTGCCGCAGACGGTCACCTCGTTCGTCCTCGGCCTGCTGGCCGGGCGGATCGCCGCGCGGGTCGGGTCCAAGGCGTCGCTGGTCGCCGGCGTGCTGGTGGGCGGCCTGGGATACCTGCTGTTCGCGCTGGTGCACGAGCAGAAGTGGGAGATCTACGCGAGCTCCGCGGTGATCGGCGCCGGGTTCGGCCTGGTCTTCGCCGCGATGTCGAACCTCGTGGTCGCCGCCGTGCCGCCGCACCAGACCGGGGTGGCCAGCGGGATGAACGCCAACATCCGGACGGTCGGCGGGGCGATCGGCGCCGCCGTCATCGCGTTGGTGATCACCGCCTCCGCCGGGCCGGCCGGGCTGCCCACCGAGGGCGGCTACGTCCTCGGCTTCCTCCTGCTCGCCGGCGCGATGCTGCTCGCGGCGCTCGCCGCGCTGCTCATCCCCGGGGTGCCCCGTGACCTGCGGACGCACGCCGAGCCGGACGTCGAGTACCGGCACCCCGAGGCGGCCCTGGTCGCCGGCGGCACCCTGGTGGGCAAGGACTCCGAGTAGCGCGCTGAGCGCCCTCAGGCCGCGACCAGCTCCGGGTCGGCTGCCGGAGCGCGGAAGCCGCGGGCGATGAGGAAGACGGCGAGGGTCATCTCCCAGGCGGCGACCGGCAGCGCGGCCAGTCCGGCGACCACCGAGGTCTGGGAGTACAGGCCGAACAGCACGGCGGTGGAGGACGCGAACACCAGCGGACCGCCGACCAGCCCCAGCCGGGCGATCCAGCGCGGCACCAGTCCGGAGCGGTGCACCAGGGTGGCCAGCAGCAGGCTGTTGACGCCGATGACCAGGCCCGGGCCGACGAGGAACGTCCAGTCGTGCACCGCGACGAGGCCCCGGGCGACCGCGACCAGCCCGTCGTCGGCCGGGGCCTGCCGCAGGGTCACCAGGGACAGGGTGGCGACGATGCCCACGACGATGACGGCGGCCTCCAGCAGCCGGCCGCAGACGTAACCCAGCGCCAGGCTCTCCTCCTCCCGGCGGACGGCGGGGTACACGGTCACGGCGGTCCCGATGCAGGAGGCGGCCAGCAGCACCTCGAGGAACCCGCCGAGCAGCACCTGCCCGTCCGGGCCGCCGCTCAGCACGTACCCGGGATCGCTCAGCGCGGGCTGGTACAGCGCCAGTCCGATGACCGCGGCCACCGCCGCGACGAGGAAGAACACCCCCGTGACCGTGGCTCTTGTCGACCGCATGACTTTGCCCTCCCGTTCCAGGTGTACGGCGTACACCAACAGGGCGAGACAGTAGGTGTACGTCGTACACCTGTCAACGAGGTAGGTTGCGGCAGTGGCCGAACGGACCCGCCGGACCCCGCTGAGCCGGGACCGTGTGCTGGCCGCCGCCGTCCGGCTCGCCGACGAGGTGGGTGTCGAGGCGGTGAGCATGCGGCGGCTCGCGCACGAGCTCGGCGTCGTCCCGATGGCGCTGTACAAGCACGTCGCGAGCAAGGACGACCTGCTCGACGGCATGGTCGACGTCGTCCTCGGCGAGATCGAGCCCGCCGACCCGGCGCTGGGGTGGCAGGACGGGGTCCGGGCGCGCGTCCTGTCCGCCCGCCGTGCGGTGCTGCGGCACGCCTGGGCGCGCAGGGCGATCGAGTCGCGGACCCGCCGGACGCCGACCGTTCTCGCCCACATGGACGCGCTGGCCGGGATGTTCCGCGCCGGTGGCTTCAGCGTCGACCTGACCCACCACGTGATGCACGCGCTGGGCAACCGGATCTGGGGCTTCAGCCCCGAGCTGTTCGAGGAGCCGCCGCGCGGGGAGCCGCTGAGCCCGGCGGAGCAGGAAGCGCTGGTGGCCGAGTTCGTGCAGCGGTACCCGCACGTGGTGGAGATCGCCACGGCCGCGACCCAGGCCGATCCGGCCCGCGCCGGCTGCGACGAGCAGTTCGAGTTCGAGTTCGCGCTCGACCTGCTGCTCGACGGGTTCGAACGACTCCGCACGGCGGGCTGGAGCTCCGCCGGGCCGGGGGCATGACCTCGTCCGACGTCGGTGGTCGGCGGCGCGTCGTCCCCGTGCGTCGGTGAGTCACCGTGCAGGGACGCTGCGTCCCACCTGACCCCCGCGCACGTCGCTGTCGCCCGACCCGCTCCGCGCCTCCGGAACAGCTCGCTGACCTGGGCGGACGGGGTGCTGGACGCCGGTCGGCCGGGTGGGTGCGGAGCGCGGCGGACGACGGCGTTCCGTTGACAGTCTCGGGACGGCCTCGCCAGGGTGGCGTCCGTCCGGATTGCCGAAGACCAGCAAGGACGTCGATGAGCGTGCTGAGCACACCCCGCCACCGCCGATCGCGCGCCTCCGCGCGGCGACGGGCACCGGCAACCCCACCGGACGCCGGACGCCGACGGTGGGTGCAGCGGGCCGTGACGGTGTTCCTCGCGGTCCCCGCGCTGGCCCTGTCGTGGTCCACCGCCGCCCAGGCTGCCCCGTTGCTGGGAATGGACGTGTCCTACCCGCAGTGCGGCAGGTCCCTGCCGACCGGGCAGTCGTTCGCCATCGTCGGCGTGAACAACGGCAAGCCCACCACGACGAATCCCTGCCTGGCCGAGCAGCTGGCCTGGGCGGCGCAGTCGACCGGTGGCACCGTGCACGACGACGTCCAGCTGTACGTCAACACGGCCAACCCGGCGGGTGCCGGCTCGTGGCCGCAGTCCGGCTCGAACCGCTACGGCGACTGCGACGGCTCGAACTCCCGGCCGTGTGCCTACCAGTACGGCTGGGAGCGAGCCCACGACGACGCCACCACGAGCGGGATCAGCAACCCCGAGCAGTACATGTGGTGGCTGGACGTCGAGGTGGCCAACAGCTGGGACTACGGCCCCGGTGGCCACACCAGGAACGCCGCCGTGCTGGAGGGGATGACGGAGTACTTCACCTCGATCGGCTCCCGCGGCGTGGGGCTGTACTCGACGAGGTACCAGTGGAACCTGATCGTCGGGGACGGGGTGAGCTCCACCAGCAGCCTGAACGGCCTGTCCAACTGGCGCCCCACCGGCAACACCCTCGAGGGCGCCCAGGCCGACTGCGGGCTGGCACCGCTCACGCCGGGCGGGGTCATCGAGATGACCCAGTTCACCACGGACCTGGACTACAACCACTCCTGCATCTGAGCGGGCAGCGCCGCCCCTGGAACGGCGGCGGGAGCGTCCCAGAGCAGGTCGGCGGAGCCGGGGCGGCCGAAGTGCCAGCCCTGCCCGTCGTCCACGCCCAGCGCGCGGAGCATCGCGTGCTCGGCCGCCGTCTCCACGCCCTCGGCGACGACCCGGACGCCGATGCCGTGCGCGAACTCGACCAGCGCGCGGGCCAGCTTGGCCAGGACCGGGTCGGTGTCGACGTCCGTGACGATGCTGCGGTCCATCTTGATCATGTCCGGAGCGGTCACCACGATGTGCCGCAGGCTGCTGAACCCGGCGCCGACGTCGTCGACGGCCAGCCGCAGGCCGCGGGCGCGCAGCGGGTCCAGCGCGGTCCGCAGGGCGGCGTAGTCCTCGACCTGGTCGTGCTCGGACAGCTCCAGCACCACCCGCGGCAGCGGCAGGCCGGCCAGCAGGTCCAGGCACCCGGGCGTCAGCAGGCTGGCGGGGGAGACGTTCATCGACACGTAGCCGGTCACGGCGGCCAGGTGGTCCGCGGCGCGCCGCAGCGCGAGCAGCTCGAGGTGGTCGCCGAGGCCGACGCCGTGCGCCTGCGCGAAGACGACGTCCGACGTCAGGCCCCACCCGGCGGGGAAGCGGCTGAGCGCCTCGGCGCCGCGCCGCTCGCCGGTGCTGAGGTCGACGATGGGCTGGAGGACGACGGCCGGCCCGCCCTGCGCCAGGACCGGGTCGAGGCGGTGCTCGATCTCGGCGCGCTGCTGCCGCTCGCGCAGCCCGGGCTCGATGACGACCGCGGCAGCCGAGGCCAGGACGTCCATCAGTGCCTTGTCGCGGCTGGTCAGCTCGGGGTCCGAGGTGAACCCGAAGGCGCAGAGGGTGCCGTAGACGGAGCCGTCGCTGAGCCGGACCGGGGTGGTCACGTAGCTGCGGATCCGGGGGATCCGGGCGACGGGCAGGCTCATCGCGAGCGGGGACGTCCGCATGTCGGGCATGACCGCTGGCAGCCTGCCGTCCAGGACGAGCTGGCAGAAGGTGGTCTCCTGCACCTGGGTGATGCCGTCGGAGAACACCACCGGGATCGCGGAGTCGACGACCTCGAGGTGCTGGGTGGTCCCGTCCATGCGGCTGAGGAACGCCACGCTCATGCCGAGCGACCTGCGAGCGGTCTGCAGCAGGCCGGCGATCTGCTGCTCGGCCGCGGAGCGCTGTCTGCGCACGTGTCCTCCTCGATGGTTACCCGGGGAGGACCATCGGCAGGTCCGGTTGCGCGCTACAGGTCCGCGGTGCCTCGTTCCTGCTCCCCTCACCCGCCGGGGTGGCCCGAGCGCCCGAGGTGGGCGATGAGGCCGTCCAGTCCCGGGACCTGGTAGCTCCAGAAGCCGGTGATCAGGACGCGGGCGTGGTCGTCGTCCGTCGCGGTGGCCAGGATCCGGGCGATCGCCCGGCGGGTGTTGTCGAAGACCAGGTGGAGGAGGTCGTGGTGCGCCGGGTCCGGGCGGGCGGGCAGGGCCCGCTCGACATGGTCGACGAGCCGCCGGACGAAGGCGGCGGGGTAGCCGGCGACGGGGGTGCCCTCGGCGCGGTCGAGCAGCACGCTGACGGCCAGGCGGTGGGCGAGCCAGAAGTCCAGCAGCTCCGCCGCGGGGGAGCCGTCCCGGCCGCCGTCCGCGAGCGCCGCGATCCGGGCGTCCAGCAGCTCGTCGTGGCGGACGGCCAGCTCGGCGGGCACGACCGCGGCGAACAGCGCCTCCTTGGAGGCGAAGTACCGGTAGACGTTGGCCGGAGCGGTCCCCGCGGCGGCGGCGATGCCGGCCATCGAGGTGCCCGCGTAGCCCTGGTCGGCGAAGCACCGCAGCGCGGCGTCCCGGATGCGGGACCGGACGGCGTCCTTGAGGACCTGGGCCATCAGCGCTGCCCGTCCAGCCAGCCGGTGTCGGGCACCCGGTCCGCCCACGGGGCCGCCGCCTCCAGCTCGTGGGCCAGGGCGAGCAGGAGCCGGTCGGCACCGGGCGCCGCCGCGACGTGGATCCCGATCGGCAGCCCGTCGCAGGAGCCCAGCGGGACCGACATGCCGGGGCAGCCGGCGGCGTTGTGCACCGGGGTGTAGCCGACGGCCTCCTCGGTGCGCCGGATCAGCGTCTCCCGGCCGGCGGCGGGGGAGAGGTGGCCCAACGGCCAGCTCGTGCGGGCCAGGGTGGGACTGAGCACCACGTCGTGCCGGTCGAACAGGCCCAGGTAGACCCGGGCGGCGTCGCGGAAGGCCTGTTCCGCGTCGGCCCGGGCCGCCGGGCCCAGCGTCGCCCCCCACTCGATGAGCTCGAGGGTGAACGGCTCGAGCTCCTCCGGTCCCGGGGCGCGGCCGAGCGTCCCCGCCACCGTCTCCGCGACCGAGGACATGGTGACCGCGGCGGCGGTGAAGAAGCCGCGACTCAGCCCGTAGCCGTCCACGGCCGGGACCTCCGCCGCCTCGACGGAGTGCCCCAGGGACGCGCACAGCTCGGCCGCGCGCGCCACCTCCCGGGCCACGGCGTCCTCGGGCTCGCGCCCGGTCAGGGTCCGGGTCAGCACCCCGATCCGGAGCCGCGTGGCGTCCGGGCCGGTGACCAGCCCCACCGGGGGGTGGACGGCGCCCGGTCCGGCGCGCTCGGTGGCGGCCAGGAAGTGGGCGCTGTCCCGCACGCTCCGGCTGATGCAGTGCTCGACGAGCAGCGCCGGCAGGCCCGGCAGGTCCGGACCGGTGGGCGCGGGGCGCCGGTTCGACGGCTTGAAGCCGAACAGGCCGGTCAGCGCGGCGGGCACGCGCAGCGAGCCGCCCGCGTCGTTGCCGTGGGCCATGGGCACGATGCCGGCGGCGACCAGGGACGCCGAGCCACCGGACGACCCCCCGGCGGAGAGCCCCGCACCCCACGGGTTGAGCGTGGGCCCGCGGAGGGCCGACTCGGTGCTGCCCAGCAGCCCGAACTCGGAGCTGGTGGTGGAGCAGAGCACGGTCAGTCCGGCGGCCCTGATCCGGGCGGTGTACGGCGAGAGGCCGGGAGCCGGGTTGGCGGCCATCAGCCGGGAGCCCAGCGTCCAGGGCAGGCCGGGCCAGGCGAGCAGCTCCTTGACCGCGAACGGGACCCCCGCGAGGGGGCCCTCGGCGGGCGGACCGGCCGGCAGGTCCTCGGCCATGTCGGCGACGGCGTTCAGCGCCCGGTGCTCGTCGATGAGGGCGCACGCCGTCTCGGCCAGGTCGGCGGCGGACACCTCCCCCCGCCGCACCAGGCCGGCCATCTCGACCGCGTCCCACCGGCGGTACTCCTGCGCACCGATCAGCATGGCCGAACAGTGAATGACCCGATCGCTTTTGGCAACGGGTTCGCGCGTGGTCTCAGCGGCGGCGGCCGAGGAGCCAGCCGACGGCTACGCCGAGCAGGGTGAGCAGGCCGCCGCCGGCGGCGCCGACGAGCAGGGGCCGCGCCTCGGCGGGCAGCCAGCCGGCCGTCGAGGTGGGCACCTGGGCGACGGGGACGGCCGCCGGGGACGCTCCCGCGGGAACGCCCTCGGGCTCGACCCGGGCGACCACGTTGGGCGCGGGGGCCGCCAGCTCCTGCTCGACGGCGGTGAAGAACTGGCCGGCCATCCGCTTGGCGACGCCGGTGATCATCCGCTGGCCCACGCCCGCCACCGCCCCGCCGACCACGGCGTCCGCCGTCCAGGTCAGCTCGGTGCCGGCCTCGACCCGCTCCAGCCCGATCTGCACCGTCGCCCGCACCGACCCCGGGCCGCCGGAGCCCGACGCGTGCAGCACGAACGCCTTCGGGAACGACAGGTCGGCCAGCCGCACCTCACCCGCGTACTTCCCCCGCACCGCGCCCACCCCGGCCGAGACGACGATCGTGTAGCTGTCCTCGCCGACCTGGACCAGCGACTCGCACCCGGGGATCGCCCGCTGCAGCACCGCCGGGTCGGTGATCACCGACCACACCTGCTCCGGCGACGCCGGGAGGACCGCTGCGCCGTCCAGGTTCATGCGGGCACTCCCGTCGCCGAGTTGGTCACGCGCTCCGTGTCCGGTGAGCGCACCAGGTCGTACAGCTCCGACGGGGAGATCGGCATCGCCGCGATCCGCCGTCCCACCGCGTCCTCGATCGCCGAGGCGATCGCCGCGGACCCGGGGATCACCCCGGCCTCGCCGGCGCCCTTGATGCCCAGCGCGTTCAGCGGCGAGGGCGTCGACTGGTGGTCGATGTCCACCGGCGGCACCTCGCTGGCGTACGGCATCAGGAAGTCCATGAACGAGGCGTTGAGCAGCTGCCCGTCCCGGTCGTAGGCCATCCGCTCGTACAGCGCGCCGCCCACGCCCTGCGCGACCCCGCCGTGCACCTGGCCCTCGACGATCATCGGGTTCACCACGGTTCCGCAGTCGTGCACCACCGCGTACCGCACCACCTCGATCTCCCAGGTGAGCGGGTCGATCTCGACCACGGCGGCGTGCGCTCCGGAGGCGAACGTCGAGCGCACGGGGGAGTAGTAGTCGGTGTGCTCCAGCCCGGGGGCGTCCCCGGGGGCGACCGGCGGCTTGGAGTCGTCGCTGGTGCCGGCGAACTGGGTGGCCTGCCGCGCGGCCTCGTCGAAGGCGTACCGCAGCGGGTTGGACAGGACGGCGACGGTGCGCAACGGGATCGTGGCGCCCGGCGTCCCCCTGACCCCGACCAGGCCGTCGGCGATCTCCAGGTCCTCCGGGGACGCCTCCAGCACGTCGGCGGCGATCCGCAGCGCCTTCTCCTTGACGCCCCGGGCGGCCAGCGCCACCGCGTTGCCGCTGACCACCGCCGCCCGGGAGGCGAACGTGCCCACCGCGTACCCGAACCGCCGGGTGTCGCCGGTGGTGACCTCGACGTCCTCCATCGGCACGCCGAGCTCGGAGGCGACCAGCTGCGCGAACACCGTCTCGTGCCCCTGGCCCTGCGAGGTCAGGCCGGTGGACACCAGGACCTTGCCGCTGCCCAGCACCTGCACGTGGGCGCCCTCGTACGGCCCCGGCCCGGTGCCCTCCACGTACGGCGCCACGCCGATGCCCAGCAGCCTGCCCCGCGCCTCGGCCTCGGCCCGGCGGGCGGGGAAGCCGGCCCAGTCGACCAGCGCCAGGAGCTTGGCCATCATCGCCGGGTAGTCGCCGGAGTCGTAGACCAGCGGCCGGCCGTCCTGGAAGGTCAGCCCCCAGTCGTAGGGGAACTGGTCGGGCTGGATGAGGTTCCGCAGCCGCACCTCGGCCCGGTCCAGCCCGCGCTCCTGGGCGATCCGGTCCATCGTCCGCTCCATCGCGAAGCAGCCCTGCGGCCGCCCGGCCCCGCGGTACGGCGTGACGACGACGGTGTTCGTGTAGACGCTGTCGACCCGCGCCCGGTAGACGGGGATGCCGTAGGGCCCGAGCAGCTGGGTGGCCGTGTTGATCGGCACGATGATCCCGTAGGGCGTGTACGCGCCGTTGTCGTGCCAGACGTGGACGTCGAGCGCCGTGATCCGCCCGTCGTCGTCGTACCCGACGGTGATCTCCTGCCGCTGCTGCCGCTCGTGCGCGCTGGAGACGAAGTGCTCGCGTCGGTCCTCCACCCACTTCACCGGGTGGCCGAGCAGCCGGGCGGCCATCGGCACCAGCAGCTCCTCCGGCCACGGGTGCACGATCTTCACGCCGAACCCGCCGCCCACGTCCGGGGCGACGACCTCGACCTTCTCCAGCGACAGCTCGAGCTTCGCCGCGATCGCCGCGCGCACCGACGTGGACGCCTGGGTGCTGGAGTAGACGCGCAGCGAGGAGTCGGCGTCGTCCCACCGGGCGTGCACGCCCTTGCCCTCCATCGGCATGGAGGCGCTGCGCTCGACGTACTGGGTGAAGCTCAGCGTGTGCGCGCTGGCCGCCAGTGCCGCCTCCACGTCGCCGGTCTCCTGGTGGTGCCGGGCGGCGACGTTGCCAGGGACGTCGTCGTGCACGAGCGCCCGGGCCGCCTCCGCCGCGTCGACGCCGACCACCACGGGGAGCTCCTCGTAGGTGATCGCGATCCTGTCGCAGGCGTCCTCGGCCACGTACCGGTCGGTGGCCACCACCATCACGATCGGCTCGCCCACGTGCCGGGCGACGTCCCTGACCAGCGGGTACCCGGTGCGCGCGTGCGTGAGCTGGGGGTGCGGGATGAGCACCGGCAGCGGCTCGGCCATCGGCCCGGTGAGGTCCTCGTAGGTGTAGACGGCCAGCAGCCCCTCGACGTCCAGCGCCGGGCCGACGTCGATGTCCACCACCCGGGCGTGCGCGTGCGGGCTGCGGACGAACGCGGCCGCGTAGGCGTCGGCGCCGATGTCGTCGAGGTAGCGCCCCTTGCCGACGACGAGCCGCGCGTCCTCCCGCCGCCGGACCGGCTCCCCGAAGTACTTCGTGGTCACGCCCGCCCCCGCATCCGGCCATTCGGGCGGTGCTGGCCGCCCGGAGGGGCGGCCATCACCGCCCGGAAGTCCGCAGGGGTCATCGGGTCGCCGCCTGGCGCATGGCCTCGGCGGCGTGCCGGCAGGCCTTCCTGATGTTCGCGTAGCCGGTGCAGCGGCACAGGTTCCCGCCGACCAGCTCGTCGACCTCCGCGTCGGTGATCGGCTGCGTCGCGTCGCGGGCGTCGAGCCCCGCGGCGATGGTGGTCAGGAAGCCGGGCGTGCAGAAGCCGCACTGCAGCGCGTGGCACTCCCGGAACGCCTCCTGCACCGGGTGCAGCACCTGCCCGCCCCGGTGGTCGGACCGGGACAAACCCTCCACGGTGGTCACCCGGTGCCCGTCGGCCTGCACGCCGAGCACCAGGCACGACCGGGTCGGCTGCCCGTCGAGCAGCACGGTGCACGCCCCGCACACCCCGTGCTCGCAGCCGACGTGCGTGCCGGTCAGCCCGAGGTCGGAGCGCAGCACGTCGGACAGCAGCCGGCGCACCGGCACCGTCGCCTCACGTGGCACACCGTTGACCACGACGGAGATGGTCCGTTCGGTGTCGGTCCCCGGGGTCACGGCGTCCTCCGCTCGGCCTCGGCGGCCGCCTCGGCGAGGGTCCGCGCGGTCAGCGTGCCGACCAGCAACCGGCGGTAGTCGGCGCTGGCGTGCAGGTCGCCGTCCGGGTCGACCAGGCCGCGGGCCAGCTCGCCGGCCGCCGCCCAGTCGGCGCTGTCGACCGGCTTGCCGCCGACCGCGTCGGTCAGGTCGTGCACCTCGGGCACCGCGCCGACGGACAGGTAGGCCGCGCGGGCGGCGGCGACCCGGCGGTCCTCGTCGAGCGTGACGACGACGGCGGCGCCGCAGACCGCGTAGTCGCCCTTGCGCCGGGCGACCTCGGCGAACGCCGTCCCCGAACGCGGCGCGAGCGCGGGGAAGAAAGCGTCGACGACGACGGCCGCCCCGTGCAGCGAGGTCTCCAGCGGCCCGACGAAGAGGTCCCGCCAGCCGACCGGTGCGGAGCCGTCCCCGCGGGCGACCGTGACGGATCCGTCCGTCACCGCCAGGACCGCGGTCATCTCCCCGGACGGGTCCGCGTGCACGATCGACCCGACAGTCGTCCCGCGGTTGCGGATCGCCGGGTGCGCGACCCGCGCCGTGGCCCGGCCCAGCAGCGGCTGGACGGCGGCCGCCTCGGCGGACGCCAGCAGGTGCGCGTGCCGGACGAGCGCGCCCACCCGGACGCCGTCCGGTGCGGCGGAGACCCGGTCCAGCCCGGGCACCCGGTTGATGTCCACCAGCGTGGTCGGCGCGGCCAGCCGCATCGACAGCAGCGGGATCAGCGACTGCCCACCGGCGAGGACCTTGGCGCCGTCGCCCTCGGTGGCCAGCACGTCCAGCACCTCGGCGACGGACGTCGGGTCGGCATAGCCGAACGGGGCGGGCTTCACCGGGTGCGGTCACCTCCCGACGTGCAGCGGCCGGCGTGTGGAAGGCGTCACTCTGTCACCGGGGTCGGGGTCGCGGAAGTCCTTCACCGCTGGGCCGACCGCGGCTAGCGTCCCGCCGGGTGAGCGGTCGGACGCACGTCTCCCTGCGCAGCGGCGTCTACGCCGACTCCGTGCGGCTGATGCAGGTCAGCCGGGACACCGGTGCGCGGGGGGACGTCTCCGCCGTGCTGGTCGCCATGGCCACGCCGCTCAACCTCGAGCTGGCCGCCGGCATGGGACTGGCCCCCGACGGCGAGGCCGCACCCGACCAGCTGCTGGTCGCCCTGCGCGCCACGGACGACGACGCCCTGGCCGCCGCGGTCGCCGCGGTGGAGGCCGCGCTCGCCGCCCGGGAGAGCACCGGCCGCGCGCACGAGGTCCCCTGTCGCACGGTCGGCGCGGCTCTCGCCGGCGCGGCGCACCCCGCGCTGGCGGTCGTCAGCGTGCCCGGCCCCTACGCCGCCCTCGAGGCCGCCGACGCCGTCGCGGCCGGCCGGTCGGTCCTGGTCTTCAGCGACGGCGTGCCGGTCGAGCAGGAGGTCGCGCTCAAGCGGGCCGCGCACGACGCCGGCGTCCTGGTCATGGGCCCCGACTGCGGAACGGCCATCGTCTCCGGCCTGGCGCTGGGCTTCGCCAACGTCGTCCGCCGCGGGCCGGTGGGCCTGGTCGCGGCCAGCGGCACCGGCGCCCAGCAGGTCAGCTGCCTGCTCGACGCGGCCGGGGTCGGCGTCTCGCACGTGCTGGGCGTCGGCGGCCGCGACCTGTCCGAGGCGGTCGGCGGGCTGGGGACCCTCGACGCCCTGGCGGCGCTGGCCGGGGACCCGGGCACCGAGCGGGTGCTGCTGGTGTCCAAGCCGCCGGCGCCGGCGGTCGCCGAACGGGTGGCCGACGCGGCGGCGCGGCTCGCGGTGCCGGTCCGGTCCGCCGTCCTGGGTCCCGGGCAGCCGGACCTCACCGCGGCGGTCGAGGCGCTCCTGGCCGACCTGGGGGTCGCCGTCCCCGCGTGGCCGTCCCGGCCGCACGCCGCCGACGCCGTGCCGCCCGGCGCGGTGCTCAAGGGCTTCTACTCCGGCGGCACCCTCGCCGACGAGGCGATGCTGCTGGCCGCGCCCGTGGTCGGCGACGTCCGGTCCAACACCCCGCTGCGGCCGGAGCTGGACCTCGGCACCGACCTGCGGGCGCTCGGGCACGTGGTGATCGACTTCGGCGACGACGCGCTCACCGTCGGCCGCGCCCATCCGATGATCGACCCGACGCTGCGGCTGGAGGCGATCGCGGCGCTCGCGGGGAGCGGGGAGCCCGCCGTGCTGCTGCTCGACGTCGTCCTCGGCCACGGCGCCGACCCCGATCCGGCCGCCGCCCTGGCTCCGGCGCTGCAGGCCGCCGGCCTGCCGGCCGTGGTCGCGCTCGTCGGCACCGAGGCCGACCCGCAGGGCTGGTCCCGGCAGGCCGACGCCCTCGCCGAGGCCGGCGCCGCGGTGTTCGCCAGCAACGCCCAGGCCACCCGGCACGCCCTCGAGCTGATCGGATCGCGCGATGAGTGAGCTGCTGTCGGCGCCGCCGGCGATCGCCGCGGCCGGGGTCGAGGTGTTCTCGGCGGCCCTGCGCGCGCAAGGGGCCGACGTGACCGACGTCGACTGGCGGCCCCCGGCCTTCGGGAGCCCGACGGACCTGGCACAGCTCTCCCTCGACCCGCGCCGCGCGACGGCCAACCGGACGGCGGTCGAGCGGGTGCTCGCCGCTGGGTCGGTGCTGGTGGACGTCCGGCCCGCCCGGGAGGTGCTCGACGTCGACGAGCGCACGCTGCTGCACGCCGGTCCGCCGCTGAGCTGGGAGGCCGCGTCCGGGCCCATGCGCGGCGCGCTGGTCGGCGCCTGCCTGTTCGAGGGCTGGGCCGCCACCGTCGAGGAGGCCGAGCGGGTCCTGGCCGCCGGGGAGATCGCGCTCGACCCGTGCCACCACCACCGCGCGGTCGGCCCGATGGCCGGGGTGACCAGCCCGTCGATGTGGACGTGGTGCCTGGAGGACCCGGTCTCCGGCGGCCGGGCGTACTGCAACCTCAACGAGGGCCTGGGCAAGGTGCTCCGGATGGGTGCCTTCAACGAGGAGGTGCTGACCCGGCTGGCCTGGATGCGCGACGTCCTCGGCCCGCTGCTGTCGACGGCGGTGCGGTCCCGGCCCGAGCCGATGGACGTCAAGGCCGTGCTCGCCCAGATGCTGCAGATGGGCGACGAGGGGCACAACCGCAACCGGGCCGGCTCGCTGATGACCCTGCGCGACCTCGCCCCGGCGATCGTCGCGGTCGACGCCCCCTCGGCCGACGTCGCCGACGCACTGCGGTTCATCGGCGGCAACGAGCACTTCTACCTCAACCTCGGCATGCCGACGGCGAAGCTCGCGATGGACGCTGCCCGCGACGTCCCCGGCTCGTCGATGGTCACCGTGATGTCCCGCAACGGCACCGAGTTCGGCATCCGGACCGCCGGCACCGGCGACCGCTGGTTCACCGCGCCGGCCAACACCCCGGTCGGGCTGTTCCTCGGCGGCTTCGGCCCCGAGGACGCCAACCCCGACATCGGCGACTCCGCGATCATGGAGACCTACGGCGTCGGCGGGTTCTCCATGGCGGCGGCCCCGGCGATCGTCCGGTTCGTCGGGGGCACGGTGCCCGACGCGCTGGCGACCACCGAGCGGATGTACCAGCTGACCCTGGCCGAGAACCCGGCGATGCAGATCCCGGTGCTCGGGTTCCGCGGTGCGCCGACCGGCATCGACGTCCTCGCCGTCGCCCGCACCGGCTGGCTGCCGCAGATCAACACCGGGATGGCCGGGCGGGTGGCGGGCACCGGGCAGGTCGGCGCCGGGCTGGTGCAGCCACCGCAGGAGTGCTTCGAGCAGGCCTTGGCCGCGCTCGCCGCGGAGTCCCGCGCCACCTCCTAGACGAGTAAGTCTGAAGCCGATCAGTGGTCGTAGGCGATCAGGGATCGGGTGATCGGCTGGCCCGTGGCGCGGTTGTGCCAGATGGCGGCGGTGAGGGCGAGCAGGCGCTGGGCGATGCGGGCGGTGACGCCGGTGAGGCTGCGCCCGCCGTGCAGTTCCAGGTCGAGCTGGCCTTTGAGGGTGTCGTAAACGGACTCGATCAGTTGGCGGATCGGGGCGAGCAGGTGCTGGCCGGGCCGGGGTGCGCGGTTGCGGTAGGAGGGGCGCAGCAACGCGACGCCTCGGGCGTGCAGGTAGTCGTCCAGCTCGTGGGAGACGTAGCCCTTGTCCGCGAGCAGCAGCAGGCCGGGGCGGTCGGCGAGCAGCTCGGCATCGGCGTCGAGGACGCACATGAGCACCTGCCGCTCGTCGAGCTTCGGGTCGGCCAGCGCCCAGGTGATCGGCAGCCCGGCCGGGGTGCAGATCAGGTGCAGCCGCAGCCCCCAGAACCAGCGAGAGTGGCTGGAGCAGAAGCTGTAGCCGGCGATGCCGGCCAGGTCCGAGCGCAGCACGGTGGGCCGGGAGCGGGCGCATTCGATCGGGGTGGAGTCGACCAGCCAGACTGGATCGCTCCATAGGTCGGTGTCTTCGGCCAGCATCCGGATCAGCCGCTTGAGCTGGGGCAGCGCGCCGCGCAGCCGCTTGTTGTAGCCGGACTGGCCGGGCAGATAGGGAAACGCGCCGGGCAGCGCGGCAGGGACCAGCCGCAGCCAGCGGGCCTCGGAGCGCACCCCGAGCAAGACCTGGGCCACGGCCAGGGTGAGCAGCTCGGCATCGGTCAGCCGCGGGCGGCGACCGGCGCGCACGCGGCCAGCCAGATAGTCGTCGATCCGGACGTAGAGTGCGGTCAGGAGGGTGTTGAGGTCTGTCGTCACAAGCAGAGCCTGAACACCCTCCGTCCCGAACTACAGGCCTGTGACTCAGCCGGGCCGTTCGGACTTACTCGTCTAGGGCTGAGATGGCCACTCCTGCCCCGGGAGGTGGACCGTTACCGCGGGGCGCCCGGGGGTAGTCCGCCCGCGTCCGCGACACGGAAGGGGACGGCGATGGCCCAGTGCGAGATCTGCGGCAACGACTACCGGCTCAGCTTCGAGGTGCACGCCGCCGGGGCGGTGCACGTGTACGACAGCTTCGAGTGCGCGATCCACGCCCTCGCGCCGGTCTGCGAGCACTGCGGCGTGAAGGTGGTCGGGCACGGCGTCGAGGCCGACGGCACCTACTTCTGCTGCGCCTCCTGCGCGCGGATGCACGGGCAGGTGGAGAGCGCCGCGGACCTGGTCGACCACGCCGGCAAGGCGCCGGACGAGCGCTGAGCCAGGGGACCGCCATGAGTGAGCTGACCGCCGACGGGATCGACCGGGTGCAGGACGCGGAGTCCTTCGCCGACTTCGTCGCGCGCCTCCGCAGGGACGACGACGTCGAGGACCTCACCCTCGACGAGTTCCTCGAGCAGCTGCAGGTCTGGATCCGCGACGGCCTGGCGCTGGGCGAGTCGGACCTCTTCACCGCCGACCCGGCCGCCTGGCGGTTCGCCGCGGAGCTGCTGCTGGGCGCGGCCGGCTACGAGTGAGCAGCGGTGACCCGTTCGGTCAGGTGGACCTCGACCGTGTCCCCGGCCTGCTTGCCGATCGCGTCACGGACCTCGGCCTTGACCGGCAGCTTGTGCGTGCCGTCGCCCAGGGCCATGAAGGAGCTCCGGAACGGGTGTCCGTCGATCGTGCCGCGCACCTTCACCAGGCCCCGGGTGCCGAAGAACGCGGCTGAGCCCGGCCACACCAGGTAGGTCCAGCCGCCCTCGGCCGGGCTCTTGAGCAGTCGAGCGGTGAACCGCTCGTCGAGCGTGGACATCACGACCTCCTCCATCGACGGTCAGGCACGGACGCGCGTCGGGTGCGGCGTGCGCCGGTAGAGGTGCACCGACACGGCGCCCAGCCACGTCCACCCGGTGACGACGCCGATCCACAGCCCCAGCACGGCCAGCGACGACGTGGAGCCCGACGCGACGCCCAGGAACCCGAGCAGCACGACCGCCGCGGTCGCCCGCGAGCCGACGGCCCACGACCGGCGTCCCTCCCGGGCGAAACGCCGCGCCAGCACGAGGGCCGCGGCGACCAGGCAGCCGAACCCGAGTCCACCCGCCGCCATGTGCAGCAACCCGGCGGTGCTGACCTCCGCGGGCGGGCCGGCCGGCGTGCCCACCGGGAACCCGTCCATCGGGTCGGCGACGAACACGCCCGCGGCGACCAGCGCCAGCCCGTAGCCGGCGAGCAACCCCGGTCCCCAGGTGCCGCCCAGCGCCCGGCGCACACCTCCCGCGGCGGCGACCGTCATCAGCCCGCTGAGCACCAGGGTGGTGACCTGGATCCAGCCGAGGGGGCCGTTGGCGAGCAGGCTGAGGTCGTGCCGGGTCAGGTCGAACCCGTCCCGGGTCAGCGCCTGGGTGAGCCCGGAGGCGAGGTACAGCGCCCCGGCCAGCGGGCCGTAGCCGAGCAGGGAGCGCGTCACCGCGGCCGGGCGGTCGAAGGGCTGCCGGTGCCCTCGGCCGGGCGGGTGGCGGCGGTGGCCGTCATCGGGGTGCTCCTGGAGGTGGGGGACCGTTCGAGAGCGGGGACCGGCCGCGGGAGGAGAACTCATCGGCGGGCCCGGAACAGTGCCGTTGCCGCGCGACTTGGTGCTGACCGTGCAGATCGACCTCAGCGGGAAGCGGGCCCTGGTCACCGGCTCGTCACAGGGCATCGGCCTGGCGATCGCGGCGGGCCTGGCGCGGGCCGGGGCGTCCGTCGTCCTCACCGGCCGGGACGCCGCCACGCTCGACGCGGCCGCCGCCGGCCTGCCCGGCGAGGTCACCCCCGTCGCCGGCGACGTCACCACCGACGAGGGGACGGCGCAGCTGCTCGAGCAGGTGCCGGACGTCGACGTGCTGGTCAACAACCTGGGCATCTTCGGGGCGCGGCCCGCGCTGGAGATCACCGACGACGAGTGGCGCCGCTACTTCGAGACCAACGTGCTGACCGCCGTCCGGCTGACCCGGGCGTACCTGCCCGGCATGCGCGAGCGCGGCTGGGGACGCATCCAGTACATCGCCAGCGACTCGGCCGTGGCGATCCCGGCCGAGATGATCCACTACGGCATGACGAAGACGGCGCTGCTGGCCGTCGCCCGTGGCTTCGCGAAGGAGGCCGCCGGGTCCGGGGTCACGGTGAACTCGGTGATCGCCGGCCCGACGCACACCGGCGGCGTGCAGGAGTTCGTGCGCTCCCTGGTCGGCGCCGACCTGCCCTGGGACGAGGCCAGCGCGAGTTCATGCGCCTGCACCGGACGCAGTCGCTGCTGCAGCGGCTGATCGAGCCCGAGGAGATCGCGAACATGTGCGTCTACCTCGCCTCACCGCTGGCCTCGGCGACCACCGGTGGTGCGCTGCGCGTGGACGGCGGCTACGTCGACGCGATCTTGCCCTAGCCGCCCCGACGCCGGCGCTCACCCGCCCCGGCGCTGCAGCACCGACCGGAGCTGCTCCAGGTCGGCGCGGTTCGCCCGGCGCATGGCCGCGGTGAGGACCGGGGTGGCGACCCGGGCGAATCCGCTGGGCTCCCCGCGGTTGCACAGCGTCATCCGGGTGCCGGTGCCGGCCGGCTCCCACGTGTAGGTCGTCTCCATCGGGAACGGGCCCTGCGCGGTGCGCATCACCAGCCGGGCGCCGGGCAGCCACTCGGTGACCTCGTAGGTGTAGGTCAGCCGGCGGCCGAGGAACGTGGCGACGAACGTCACCTGGGAGCCCCGGGCCAGCGGAGGTGGGGTCTCCCAGGTGACGGAGTCGATGTTCCGGTACCACTCCGGCGCGTTCGAGGGGTCGGCGGCGTAGCCGGCCACGACCTCCGGGGGGAGGTCGAGGACGGCCTCGGTCACGACGTCGACGGTCATGGCAGGTCCGGCCCTCAGGCCTTGACGATCGCCGCGACCGGGCCGCCACCGGACGGGCCCTGGTGCACCGCGGCCACCGACACGAACACCGCCGGGTCACCGGTCACCGAGGCGGCGACCCCGCCGACGGCGGCCTTGATCTGCCGGTGCCAGAAGACGTCCGAGTCGTCGAGCATCGCGTTGCGCCGCCCGCGGACGTGGCCGCTCGGGTCCGCCTCGCACTTCAGGAAGACGTTGACCAGGCGGTCGTCGAGGTCGCTCGGGTGCGGCCGCTCGGGCAGGTCCAGGCCGGCGTTCCGGATGGCGTTCCAGATGCCGTCGGTGTCCAGCGCGTCGGTCATCACCGCGTGGCCGATGCGGTAGTCGCCGCCGTGCCCGCGGGCGTTGCCGACCAGCACGATCTGCGCCCGGTCCAGCTCCACCCCGGACGAGCAGGAGGCCACCGCGCTGTACAGCGACAGGTCGCGCATGACCTGCTCCTGCGCCGGCAGCGCGATCTCGCCCAGCGCCACCGCGATCCCCAGCGCGGTCGTCGCGTTGGACAGGTCCATCGAGCCGTGCGGTTCGTCGTAGTAGGTGTCCTTGCCGCGGGCCTTCGCGTCGCGGATGGTCTCGCTCGTGAGCAGCGGGGTCTTGGTCTGCACGTAGTGGACGTCGGCCGGGTCGGTGATCCCGGCGGCCTCCATCGCCCGCTGCACGCCCTCGGCGACCTTCTCGACCATGGAGATCCGGCCGATGTCCTCGGGCAGCAGGACGTCGCTCATCGCGTACCCGACGGTCAGCCGGGGCTCGTCGGTCCTCTCCACCGCGTCCTCGGGCAGCGTGGCGAAGATCGTCGCGTGCGGGCTGAGCACGCCGTCCGTGCCGCCGGACCACACGATCGGGACCTGACCGACCTCCTCCTTGCTGCGCGAGCCCTTCTCCAGCAGCACCTCGCGGAACGCCCGGTCGGCGATGATCCGGGTGTAGTCGTTGACGCCGCCGTTCCCCTCGGTCTTGCCGATGACGGCGACCACCCGGTCGGCGGCCAGGACGCCGTCGTCGATGAGCTCCGCCAGCTCCGAGGCGTCACTGACGTGGTGCAGGGGGACCTTGCGGACCTCGATCGGTGCGGGCATGCGGCGTCCTCTCGTGTGGCTGGCTGACGTCAGGGGGTCAGGGGGTGACGACGGTGCCGACGTCGTCGTCCCGGACGGCGTCGGAGATGTGCTCGAGGGTGGTGATCACCGCGCGGCGGCCGCCGCCCTCGACGAACCGGAGGGCGGCCTCGACCTTCGGCCCCATGCTGCCGCGGGCGAACTGGCCCGCCGCCGCGTGCGCGCGCATCTCGCCGGCTGACACCCGCTGCAGCGGCCGCGCCGACGGCGTCCCGAAGCCGACCTGGACCTGCGGGACGTCGGTCGCGATGACCAGGGTGTCGGCGGCGACCTCCCTGGCCAGCAGCGCCGCGGTCAGGTCCTTGTCGATGACCGCCTCGACGCCGCGCAGCGCGCGCCCGGCGACGTCGTCGTCCACCACGGGGATGCCCCCGCCGCCGGCGCAGACGACGACGAAGCCGGCGTCGACCAGGGCGTGGATGGCCGGCGCGTCCACCACCGACCTCGGCTCCGGTGACGCGACGACCCGCCGCCAGCCGCGCGCACCGCGGTCCTCCCAGTCCTGCCCCAGGTCGAGGAACCGCTGCGCCTCCTCGCGGGGGAGGTGGCGGCCGACCGGCTTGCTGGGGGTGGCGAACCCCGGGTCGTCGGGGTCGACCAGCGTGCGGGTGACCAGGGCCGCGGTCCGGTGCGGGAGACCGCCGGCGGCGAGAGCGGCGTCCAGCTCGTCGGCGAGGGTGAACCCGATGGTGGCCTGGGTCTGCGCGACGTTCCAGTCCAGCGGCACCGGCGGGACCACGTGCGCCGCCAGCTCGTTCTTGACCAGCAGGTTCCCGACCTGGGGGCCGTTGCCGTGGGTGACCACGACCGCCACGCCGAGGCCGACGACGGCGGCGACGTGGCGGGCCGCGACGGCGATCGCCTCGCGCTGGGCACGCGGCGTCGCCGAGCCGTCCGGGCCCGTCATCGCGTTGCCGCCGAGGGCGACGACCACGCGCTGCGGGACGGTCATCGCGCGACCCTAGCGACGAGTTCCCCAGCGGTGGAGTACTCGACCCCGCCCCTGCGGACGGGGTCCTTCCTCAGGCGGCGACGGGCCGTCGGTCGCCCTGCGTCCGGGCCGGGACGGCGAACTGGTCGGTGTCGACGGCGTCGACGGTCTCGAGCTCGAGGGCCTCGTCCTCGGCCGGCGCCTCGTCCTCGGCCGGCAGCAGGGCCGGCGTCGCGATCGGGGTGGCGATCGGGGTGGCCGACCGCGGCCGGGCGAGCAGGGCGGGCAGCTCGAAGGCCTGCAGCACCCGGATCTCGTCGTCGTCCTCGTCCTCGGCCGACCAGGTCGCCGGGTTCTCGAAGGCCACGGGTGCGTCGCCCTCGACCGCCGGGGTGTCCGCGACCGGGGTGTCCCAGTTCTCGGCCAGGGAGGCGATCGTCGCCATCGCCTCGGCGTGCAGCCGGTCGACCACGGCGTGGCCCGCAGCCGCCACCGCTTCGGTGGAGAAGGTGCCGTCGAAGAGAGCCTGTCCCATCACGTCGTCGTTCTCGGCAGTCCCCGGCGCGGTCGTGACCGGGTCCTGTCGACCTATCGACGCCAGAAGTCGAAGCGGTCGCGTCCCGGCCGGTATCCGGCCTGCTCGACGACGTCGACGGCCAGGTCGAAGCGCTGCCCCACGAGGTGCGGCTGGTGCGCGTCGCTGCCGAAGCTCACCGCGTCCCCGCCCTCCTCGCGGTACCAGCGGAGCAGCTCCACCGACCACAGGGGACTGGTCGTGTTCACCTCCAGCGCCCGGCCACCGCCGGCCAGCGCCCGGAAGACCGCCCGGTACTCCTCCTCGAACAGGGCCTCCGGATAGGCGTCGCGCCCGCCGGGCCAGTAGCGGCGCGGGTAGTCGCAGTGCGCGAGCACCTGGAAGACGTCGCTGCTGTCGATCATCGTGACCATCTCGGTCAGGTACCGCCGCATCGTGGCGATCACGTCGATGCCGGGCGCGTGCAGCAGCCGGTTCACCCCGATGAGCCGCCCCTCGACCGGCAGCGAGTGCAGCGAGCCGAGGATGCGGTCGACCGGCGCGCGGTCCAGGTGCGCCGCCACGCTGCCGCCGAACATGTGCGGCTCGCCGGCCTCGACCCCGGACCACACCCGCAGCCCGGGGAACCGCTGCCGGGCCTCCCAGATGGTCTCCGCGTACAGGTCGACGTCGATCGGCAGCTGGTTGGCCGGGAACCGGTCGGTCAGGCCGTCGGTGGTCGCCCGGTCGTCGGCGCCCCACACCGTGAAGTCGAGGTGCTCGGTGAACGAGATGGCGGGCAGGCCCACCTCGACCGCCCGCTGGCAGGCGCGCAGCAGGGAGGCCCGGGGCCCGGTGTCCCACGAGAACTCCGAGTGCACGTGGTTGTCCGGCGGCAGCATCGCTGCTCATCCAACCGCCCGTCCACAGTCACTGCACGCCGGGTCGGCGATGTCGGTGCCTCCGCCTACGGTCGTGGGCATGAGCGCCCCTGTTGCCACGGACCTGGCCGACGAAGCACTGGGGGTGCTGCGCGAGCTCACCGGCCGCGCCGACGCCGTCTTCCGCGAGGGGCAGGACGCCGCCGTCGCCGCGCTGGTGGAGCGGCAGCAGCGGGCGCTGGTCGTGCAGCGCACCGGCTGGGGCAAGTCCGCCGTCTACTTCGTCTCCACCGCGCTGCTGCGCCGCCGCGGTGCCGGCCCCACCCTCCTGGTGAGCCCCCTGCTCGCGCTGATGCGCGACCAGGTCGCCGCCGCGTCCCGCGCCGGCATCAAGGCGGTGGAGATCTCCAGCTCGAACGTCACCGAGTGGGACGACATCAACGCCCGGCTGGCCGGCGACGACGTCGACGTGCTGCTGGTCTCGCCCGAGCGGCTCACCAACCCGCGGTTCCGCGACGAGCAGCTGCCGGCGCTGGTCTCCCGCTGCGGGCTCCTGGTCGTCGACGAGGCGCACTGCGTCTCCGACTGGGGGCACGACTTCCGGCCCGACTACCGCCGCATCCGCGACCTCCTGGGCCAGCTGACGTCCGGCACGCCGGTGCTGGCCACCACGGCGACGGCCAACGAACGCGTGGTCGCCGACGTCGCCGAGCAGCTCGGGGCCGGTGGGGTCGAGGTCACCACGGTCCGCGGTCCCCTGGCCCGGGACTCGCTGCGGCTGGGCGTGCTCCGGCTCGACACCGACCGCGCCCGCCTGGCCTGGCTCGCCGCGCACCTGGAGGAGCTGCCGGGCAGCGGGATCGTCTACACGCTGACCGTCGCCGCGGCCGAGGAGACCGCCGCCCTGCTGCGCGACGCCGGCCACGAGGTGCGCGCCTACACCGGCCGGCTCGACGACGCCGACCGCAAGGACGCCGAGGAGGCGCTGCGGGAGAACCGGGTGAAGGCGCTGGTCGCGACCTCCGCCCTCGGCATGGGCTTCGACAAGCCGGACCTGGGCTTCGTCGTGCACCTGGGCGCCCCGTCGTCCCCGGTCAGCTACTACCAGCAGGTCGGTCGCGCCGGTCGCGCGGTCGAGCACGCCGATGTGCTGCTGCTGCCCGGGCCGGAGGACCTCGCGATCTGGCAGTGGTTCGCCACCTCCTCCATGCCGCGGGAGGACCACGCCGCCGCGGTGCTGACCGCGATGGCCGACGGCAGGGCGTGGTCGGTCGCCCGGCTGGAGACGGTCGCCGACGTCCGCCGCTCCCGGCTGGAGCTCCTGCTCAAGGTGCTCGCCGTCGACGGGGCCGTCGAGCGGGTCCAGGGTGGGTGGCGGTCCACCGGCGTCCCGTGGGTGTACGACGCGGAGCGCTACTCGCGGGTGACCGCCACCCGGGAGGCCGAGCAGCGGTCGATGCTGGCCTACGCCAAGCCGGTCGGGTCCGCCCGGTGCCGGATGGCCTTCCTGCAGGAGGCGCTCGACGACCCGACCGCCGCCCCCTGCGGTCGGTGCGACGTGTGCGCCGGCCCGTGGTACGCCACCGACGTGCCCGCCGGTGCCACGGAGGCGGCCTCGGCCCGACTGGACCGCCCCGGCGTGGAGCTCGCGCCGCGGGCGCAGTGGCCGACCGGTGTCGACCGGCTCGGGGTCCAGGTCAAGGGCAAGATCGCGCCGTCGGAGCAGGTGGAGCCCGGCCGGGCCGTCGCCCGGCTCACCGACCTGGGCTGGGGGCAGCGCCTCCGCAGCCTGCTCGGGGACGACGGTGTCGGCGGCGTCGCCACCCTGGCCGAGGACGTCGAGGCCCCACCGCTCGAGGAGGACCCGGACGCCGCGTTCGACGTGACCCACCGGGTCATCCGGCCCGGCTCCGCCAGCGACGCCCCGCCGGACGAGGAGCTCCTCAAGGCCTGTGCGCGCGTGCTCGGTGCCTGGGAGTGGGCGCAGCGACCGGGCGCCGTGGTCGCGATGCCCTCGCGCCGGCGCCCCACCCTGGTCACCGGCGTGGCCGAGGGGCTCGCCCGGCTCGGCCGGCTGCCCTACCTGGGCGCCCTCGACCTGGCGCACGGCGGACCGACCGGAGGGCCGGGGGGCAACAGCGCCTTCCGGCTGGCCGGGGTGTGGCAACGGATCGTCGTGGGGGCGGAGCTCCGCTCCCACCTCGAGGCCCTGGGGGGCGCGCCGGTGCTGCTCGTCGACGACCTCGCCGACTCCCGGTGGACGGTCACGGTGGCCGGCCGGGAGCTCCGGCTGGCGGGCGCCGGGTCGGTGCTGCCCTTCGTCCTCGCCCTGTCCGCCTGAGCCGGGACGGTTCCACCGTTGTCCACAGGTTTTCGAACAGGTGTGCGAAACCTGGAGTAGCGTGCTCGCATGTCGCTCGCGCACCAGCCGTCCATGTGGGACGTCGCCTCGGAACCGGCGCTCGCTCCGCTCGCCGGCCGCGTCGTCCGGCATCAACTGCGTGACGGCGCCTGGGTCGACCACCTGCCCGGCTGGGTGGAGGGCTCCGACGCGGTCCTCGACGTCCTGCTGGGCGACATCGGCTGGCGGGCCGACCGGCGGCAGATGTACGAGCGTGAGGTGGCCGTCCCCCGGCTGCTCCGGTGGTACGGGGGAGGGGAGACGCTGCCCCACCCCTTGCTGACCGGGGCCCGCGCGGCGCTGAACGCCCACTACGGCCCGGGGCTCGGCGAGCCCTTCGTGACCGCCGGCATGTGCCTGTACCGGGACGGCCGAGACAGCGTCGCCTGGCACGGTGACCGCATCGGCCGCAGCCGGAGCGAGGACACGATGGTGGCCATCGTCAGCTTCGGCTCCCCACGCCCGCTGCTGCTCCGCCCCGTCGGGGGTGGCGAGAGCCTGCGTTTCCCGCTGGGCCACGGTGACCTGGTGGTGATGGGCGGGTCGTGCCAGCGCACGTGGGAGCACTGCATCCCCAAGACCACCAAGGCCGTCGGCCCCCGGGTGAGCGTCCAGTTCCGGCCGCGCGGCGTCGCCTGAGAACGACCGCGAGCCCTGCACCGGGGCTCCGGGGGACCCCGCGTGCAGGGGCCGGAGGGGGCGTGTATTGTTCTTCCTGCACCGAGCGAGAACGGACCGGGCCCTGCGGGGT
>NZ_JABGDE010000020.1:0-23054 GCF_041028325.1 Modestobacter sp. I12A-02662
GGGTCCGAACGACCCCGACTTCACCTGAGAAAGGACCCCGCTGCCCCCGCCTCTCGCACGCTCGCGGCGGGCCCCTGCAGCGGGGCCGTTCCAACCGGTCCCGGCTCAGCCGGTGCGCTCGGTGAGCAGGTCGTTGGCGAGCACCGGCTCGATCGCCAGCGTCTTGTAGCCGACCTCCTCGAACAGCACGACCACCCGGTCCTCCTCGTGGCGCATCACCACGCCGGGGCCCCACTCGGCGTGCTCGACCGCCGTGTCCACCGGGAAGGGGTGGTCCCCGTCGGCGGTGGTCTGCTGCTGGGACAACCCCGCGCTGCAGTTGTCGCAGTTGCCGCAGGGCTCGTCGAGCTGCTCGCCGAAGTACCCGAGCAGGAACTGGCGGCGGCACCCGGTGGTCTCCGCGTAGCCGCGCATCATCTCGATCCGGCTCTCGTCGACCCGGATGTGGTGCTCGGCCAGCGCCCGGGCCGCGGCGGCCGCCTCGCCGGGGGGCGGCGCGTCCGGTGCCGGGGACGCCGTCCCGTCGTGGTCCAGGACGACGGCGCCCGCCTGCTCGAGCAGGTTGAGGTCGCGCACCAGCGGGGTGGCGGCGCGGCCGGTCTCCTCCCGCAGGTCGGTGACGTCGACGCCGTCCATGCCCGCCTCGACCCCGGCGCGGACCAGCCCGGCGACCTCCTGCAGCTCCTCCTCGCCCGGGGCGCCGGCGGCGAAGAACTTGCGGATGCCCAGGTCCTCCTGGCGGTAGACCAGCAGCGCCGTGGCCGGCTCGCCGTCCCGGCCGGCCCGGCCGATCTCCTGGTAGTAGCTGTCGACGGAGTCGGCGGGCTCGGCGTGCACCACGAAGCGGGTCTCCGGCCGGTCGATGCCCATGCCGAACGCGGTGGTGGCGACGACGACGTCCAGCTCGCCGTCCATGAACGCCCGCTGCACCTCCTCGCGGTCGCCCTTCCGCAGCCCCGCGTGGTACGCCGCGGCCCGCAGGCCCCGCTCGGCCAGCGCCTCGGCGAACTCCTCGGTTCCCCGCCGCGTCGCGCTGTAGAGGATCCCGGTGCCCTGCCCGGCCAGCCCGGTCACCCGGTCGAGGACGGCGGTGTGCTTGGCGTGCGCGTCGGCGTGCTGCTCGACCTCCAGCCGGATCTCCGGGCGGTCGAACCCGGCGACCACGATCTCCGGGTCGCGCATCTCCAGCCGTTCGACGATCTCCGCGCGCACCGGCGGCGCGGCGGTGGCGGTCAGCGCGAGCACCGTCGGGTGGCCCAGCTGCTCCACGACGCCGCCCAGGCGCAGGTAGTCGGGTCGGAAGTCGTGGCCCCAGGCGGACACGCAGTGCGCCTCGTCCACGACGAGCAGCGCCGGCCCGGCCTCGCGGATCGCCTCGACGACCTCGGGCTTGGCGAGCTGCTCCGGCGCCAGGAAGCAGTAGCGGACCGTTCCGTCCCGGAGCTCGTCGAGCACGGCCTGCTGGTCGCCGGCCGAGAGGCCGGAGTTGAGGACCACCGCGCGGCCCACCGCGTCCTCGCCGAGGGCCTCGAGCCGCTGCACCTGGTCGCGCTGCAGCGCGATGAGCGGGGAGACGACGAGCACCGGGCCGTCGAGGAGGGCGCCGACCACCGTGTAGACGGCTGACTTGCCCGCTCCCGAGGGCAGCACGGCGAGGGTGTCCCGGCCGGCGGCGACCGCCTGCATGGCGGCCTCCTGGCCGGGCCGGAACCCGGTGTACCCGAGCACCGCCTCGGCGGTCTGCCGGATGCGCCGGGTGCGCGCCGACGGGGAGGCGCCGACGGGGTTGTCCTGGGAGGTGCTCGTCACCGGCCGTGTCTCCCCGCCGTCCCTGATCGCCAAACCGCGCCCCTCCTCAGGTCCAAGTAGCGACCATGGCCGCAGGCATCCGCAGCTGCGGGACAACGGGCAGACCTCCACCCGCAGGTGCGGAGGTAGGGTGCGGCGTGTGCCGACCACCTACCGGATCGCCGAGGCCGCGGCGCTGCTCGGCGTGAGCGACGACACCGTCCGCCGGTGGATCGACAGCGACCGGCTGGCCGCGAGCCGGGACGCCGGCCCAGCCCAGGTCGACGGCGCCGACCTGGCCCGGGTCGCCACCGAGCTGCACGCCGCCCCCGCCCCGGGCACCACGCGGTCCTCCTCGGCCCGCAACCGGCTCACCGGCATCGTCACCCGCGTCGTCCGGGACACGGTGATGGCCCAGGTGGAGATCCAGGCCGGGCCGTTCCGGATCGTCTCGCTGATGTCGCGGGAGGCGGCCGACGAGCTCGGGCTGGAGCCCGGGGTCCGCGCGGTGGCCACGGTGAAGGCCACCCAGGTCAGCGTGGACGTCGGGTGAGGCGGCTGCTCGCGATCGGCGTCCTGGTCACCACCCTGGCGGGGTGCGGCACGGCCGGTGGGACGACGGCGTCCCCGGCCCCGACGGCGGACGGCGCCCCCACCGGCACGGTCACCGTGTTCGCCGCCGCCTCGCTGACCGACGTCTTCACCGACCTCGGCGCGGTGCTGGAGGACCAGCAGCCCGGCCTGCGCGTCCAGTTCAGCTTCGCCGGCAGCTCGGCGCTGGCCGCCCAGCTCGCCCAGGGCGCGCCCGCCGACGTCTTCGCCTCGGCCGACCAGGCGCAGATGGCGGTGGTCACCGGCGCGGAGCTGGCCGACGGGGAGCCGGCGGTCTTCGCCCGGAACGAGCTGGAGATCGCCGTCCCGGCGGGCAACCCCGGCGGGGTGACCGGGCTGGCCAACTTCGCCGACCCGGACCTCACCCTCGCCGTCTGCGCCCCGACCGTGCCGTGCGGCGCGGCCGCCGGGGCGGTGTTCGCCGCCGCCGGGATCACCGCGCGGCCGGACACCGAGGAGGAGGACGTCCGGGCCGCGCTGACCAAGGTCCAGCTGGGCGAGGTCGACGCCGCGCTGGTCTACGCCACCGACGTCCGGGCCGCCGGGGACGCGGTCGAGGGCATCCCGTTCCCCGAGTCGGCGCGGCAGCTGAACGAGTACCCCATCTGCGCGCTCGCGGCCGCGCCCGACCCGGCGGGCGCGCAGGCGTTCGTGGACCTGGTGCGGTCCGCGGTCGGGCAGCGGGCGCTGGCGGACGCGGGCTTCCGCAGCCCGTGAGGAGGCCGGGCGACGGCGGCGTCCCGGCGCCGCTGCTGGTGCCCGCAGTCCTCGCGGTCGCGTTCCTGGTGCTGCCGCTGGTCGGGCTGGTCGTGCGCGCGCCGTGGTCGGACCTCGGCAGCCGGCTGGTCGAGCCCGCGGTGGGCCAGGCGCTGCGGCTGTCCCTGGTCGCCGCGACCCTCGCCACGCTGCTCTCGCTGCTGCTCGGCGTGCCGCTGGCCTGGGTGCTCGCCCGCTCCCGGGTGCGCGGCCGGTCGGTGCTGCGCGCGCTGGTGACCGTGCCGCTCGTGCTGCCGCCGGTCGTCGGCGGCGTCGCGTTGTTCCTGGTGCTCGGCCGGCAGGGGATCGTCGGGAGCTGGCTGTACGAGACCACCGGGTACGCGCTGCCCTTCACCACCGCCGCGGTCGTCGTCGCCGAGACGTTCGTGGCCATGCCGTTCCTGGTCATCAGCGTGGAGGGCGCGCTGCGCGCCGCCGACGCGCGCTTCGAGGACGCCGCGGCCACGCTCGGCGCCGACCGCTGGACGACGTTCCGCCGGGTCACGCTGCCGCTGGTCGCCCCCGGCATCGCCGCCGGCGCGGTGCTGAGCTGGGCCCGGGCGCTCGGCGAGTTCGGCGCGACGATCACCTTCGCCGGCAACTTCCCGGGGACGACGCAGACCATGCCGCTCGCGGTCTACCTGGCGCTGCAGTCCGACCCCGAGGCGGCGATCGTGCTGTCCCTGGTCCTGCTGGCCGTCTCGCTGGCCACGCTGCTGCTGCTGCGCGACCGCTGGCTGGGCCGGGCGGGGACGACGTGACCCTGGACGCGCGGATCACGGTGCGTCGGAGCGGGCTGACCGTCGAGGTGGAGCTCGCCGTCGCCGACGGGGAGGTGCTCGCCGTCCTCGGGCCGAACGGCGCCGGCAAGTCCACCGTGCTGCGGGTGCTCGCCGGCCTGCTCCGGCCGGACGCCGGCCGGGTCGTCGTCGACGGCGACCAGCTCTGGGACGCGGCCGGGGTCCACGTGCCGGCCCACCAGCGGTCGCTGGGCATGGTCTTCCAGGACCACCTGCTCTTCCCGCACCTGTCGGCGACCGAGAACGTCGCCTTCGGGCTGCGGGCGCGCGGCGTGCCCCGGGCCCGGGCCCGGGCGGCGGCGGAGGCCTGGCTGGACCGGGTGGGGCTCGGCGACCTGGGGGACCGCCGTCCCGGCCGGCTCTCCGGCGGCCAGGCCCAGCGGGCGGCGCTGGCCCGGGCGCTGGTGGGCGACCCGCGGGTGCTGCTGCTGGACGAGCCGCTGTCCGCGCTGGACGCCCGCACCCGGCTCACCGTCCGCGCCGAGCTGCACCGCCACCTCGCCGAGTACCGCGGCAGCGCCGTCCTGGTCACCCACGACCCGGTCGACGCGATGGCCCTCGCCGGGCGGGTGCTCGTCGTCGAGGACGGCCGGGTCGTGCAGTCCGGCACCCCGGCGGAGGTGGCCCGCCGGCCGCGGACCGACTACGTCGCCCGGCTGGTCGGCCTGGTGCTGCTGCCGGGGACCGGGTCCGGGACGAGCGTCGCGCTCGAGGGCGGCGGCACCGTCGCGGTCGCCGAGCAGGTGACCGGGCCGGTGTTCGCGGTGATCCGCCCGGAGTCGGTCGCCCTCTACCTGGAACGCCCGGCCGGCAGTCCCCGCAACGTCTGGCCGCTGCGGCTGGTCAGCGCCACCCCGCACGGGTCGGTGGTGCGCTGCGACCTGGCGGGGGAGGTGCCGCTGACCGCGGACGTCACGGCCACCTCCTTTGCCGAGCTGGGCCTGGCTCCCGGGGCGGACGTCTGGGCGTCGGTGAAGGCCAGCGAGGTCGCCGTCCACACCCGCTGACCCGCTCGGACTCTGGGGCGGTGATGGCTCCCCGCGGTGGGGGCCATCACCGCCCCAAAGTCCGGAGGGAGGTCTGGCAGGGTGGGGGAGTGACGTCGGACCGGCCGGTGGCGGGGTTGGTGCTGGCCGCTGGGGGCGGCCGGCGGTACGGCATGCCGAAGGCGCTGGTCGAGTACGAGGGCAGCCTGCTGGTCGAGCGGGCGGTGCGGACGGCGGCCGCGGTGTGCGACCCGGTGCTGGTCGTCCTCGGGGCCCGGGCGGTCGACGTCTGGCGCACCGCGGACCTGACCGGCGCCACGGTGCTGGCCAACCGCGACTGGGAGAGCGGGATGGCGTCGTCCCTGCGCACCGGGCTGGACGGGTTGCGCGGCTGGCCCGGACGGGTCGACGCCGCGCTCGTCACGCTCGTCGACATGCCGGGCATGACCGCGCAGGCGCTGGCCCGGGTCGCCGAGCACGCGGCGCCCGGCGCACTCGCGGTGGCCGGCTACGACGGCGTCCGCAGCCACCCGGTGCTGCTCGGCCGGGAGCACTGGGCCGGCGTGGCGGAGACGGCGACCGGGGACGAGGGCGCCCGGCGGTACCTCGCGGCGCACGACGTCCTCGAGGTGGACTGCACCGGCCTGGCCGACCCCACCGACCTCGACGTCCCACCGCAGGGCTGACCGCGGGTACCTTCGCCGCCGTGGAGACGCTGTTGGCGCGGGTCACCGAGGAGCCGTTGTCGGTCGCCGAGCACGAGGCCGCGGTCGGCGACAAGGCGGCCGGCGCGGTGGTCTCGTTCGCCGGCGTCGTCCGCGACCACGACGGCGGCCGGTCGGTCACCGAGCTCGAGTACGTCGGGCACCCGACGGCGGCGGACCTGATCGCCGAGATCGCCGCCGAGTTCGCGGCGCGTCCCGAGGTGCACGGGGTCGCGGTCTCGCACCGGGTCGGCCTGCTCGGCATCGGCGACGTCGCGCTGGCGTGCGCGGTCAGCGCCGCCCACCGCGGGCAGGCGTTCGCCGCGTGCGCGGAGCTGGTGGACGAGGTGAAGGCCCGGCTGCCGATCTGGAAGCGGCAGGTGTTCACCGACGGCGCCGAGGAGTGGGTCGCGTGTCCGTGACCGGAGTCCGGGGTGTTCCGCGCGCGTCCTTGCGTCGCCCGCCGACGACGTGACATAACAGGGGCAACCCGACTCCAGCGGAGGGGCGGGGCTGCTCCCGGCGTGCCCGCGGACGTGGCCGACCGGGAGGGCCGGGACCAGTGGGGGACGTGCCCGGCGCCGACGCCCAGCTCGAACTGATGCCGCTGGGCTACCTCCAGGTCGACTCCGACTGGCAGGTGACCTACCTGAACGCGGCCGGTGCGGCCGTCGTCGGGTACACGGCCGAGGAGCTCGTCGGGCGGGACTACTGGGATGCCTTCCCGGCCAGCGTCGGGAACGAGTTCGGGCGCGCCTACCGCGAGGCGGTCGCGACGGGCCGGCCGGCCACCGTCGAGGCGTTCTACCCGCACCCCCTCAACGCCTGGTTCGAGGTGCAGGCGATCCCGACCGCCGACGGGCTGGCGATGTACTTCGCCGACGTCACCGCTCGGCGGTTCGCCCAGGAGCGGCTGGCGATGCTGGCCCGGGTCACCGCGGAGCTCGCCTCCACCCTCGACGTGGACCTCGCCGCCGCCCGCATCCCGCGGCTCATCGTGCCGGTGATGGCCGACTGGTGCGTCCTCTCGGTGCTGGAGGAGGACGGCCGGCCGCGGGACGTCGGCTGGTGGCACCCCGACCCGGCGCGGCGCACGCTGGTGGAGCGCTACGCCGAGGTGCGGCTGGCGGCGATGCCGGTCACCAGCCCGGTCATCCGGTCGCTGCTGGGCGAGACCGTCCTCGCCGACGCCTGCGACGTGGCGGCCGGGTTGCCCCGGGGCGAGGCGCGCCGCCTGCTGGAGCTCCTGGCGCCCTCCTGCGGGGTCACCATGCCGCTGCGGGCGCGCGGGCGGACCCTCGGCGCGCTCACCCTCTACTTCGAGCAGGGGCGCCGGCCGAGCGAGGCGGAGCTGGTCACGGCCCAGGAGATCGCCGACCGGGCCGGGCTGGCCCTGGACAACGCCCGGTTGTTCGACCAGCAGAAGCAGCTGGCCGAGGAGCTGCAGCGCAGCCTGCTCACCGACGTCCTGCAGAGCGACCGCACGGAGGTCGTCGTCCGCTACACCCCCGCCGCGGAGGCGGCCCGGGTCGGCGGCGACTGGTACGACGCCTTCGTCCAGCCCTCGGGCGCCACCATGCTGGTCATCGGTGACGTCGTCGGGCACGACACGGCCGCCGCCGCGGCGATGGGCCAGCTGCGGGCGATGCTGCGCGGCATCGCCGCCTACAGCGACGCGGGCCCGGCCGAGGTGCTGCGCGGCGTGGACGCCGCGATGGCCCAGCTGCACGTGGACACCTACGCCACCGCGGCGGTCGCGCGCTTCGAGCAGACCCCCGACGAGCGGGCCCGCGGACTCACCCGGATGCGGTGGAGCAACGCCGGGCACCTGCCGCCGCTGGTGATCAACGGCGACGGCTCCCTCGCGGCGCTGGCCGACTGGCGCGGCGAGCTGCTGCTCGGGGTCGACGCCGGGTTCCGCCGGGGGGAGTCGGTGGTCACGCTCGACTGCGGGACGACGGTGCTGCTGTTCACCGACGGGCTCATCGAGCGGCGGGGTGCCGACCTCGACGACGGGATGGACCGGCTGCGCGCGGCCGCGACCGAGCTGGCCGCCCTGCCGCTGGACCAGCTCTGCGACCAGCTGCTCGAGCAGCTCGTGCACGGCAAGCCGGAGGACGACGTCGCGCTGGTCGCGATCCGGCTGCGTCCCACCGGCGAGGTCGCCCCCGCGGGCTGAGGGTCTGCAGCCTGGGCGCCTGCGGGCTGGGGGTCTGCGGGCTGGGGGTCAGCGCGCGCCGGCGCCGGCCAGCCCGTCGTCGTCCGGCCGGCTCGTGGCGCGCCGCGCCTGCTCCTCCTCGGCCTCTGCCTCCAGCAGGTGCGCCTCGCCGTCGAGGGTGGCCGCGGCGTCGCCGTGCGACTCGCCGTAGAGCTGCTCCGCGCGGCCGAACAGCGCTTCCGCCTTGGCCTTCGCCTTCCCGAACACGCTCACGGGTGCCTCCCTCATCCCCCGGCAAAAGGCGGCAGGACGTCCACCACCGCCCCGGGTGCCAGCACCAACGCCCGGTCCCGGGTCTGGGTTCCGTCGACCAGGAACGAGCAGGCGGTGAGCACCCGCTCCAGCCGCTCGCCGTGGTCGTCGACGATCTGGCCGACGAGCTCCGCGAGGCTGCCGGCCTCCCGGGTCTCGGTGTCCACCCCCGCGGCGGCCCGGGCGCCCGCGAAGTACCGCACGGTGACGGTCATCCGCCGATCGCCGACATCGGCCGGGAGGGCTGCAGGAACGACGGGTCGTCGATGCCGTGCCCGGGCAGCTTGGACAGCGTCGCGACCCGCCAGCGGTCGGCCAGCTCGGCGTCGTCCGCGCCGGCCCGCATCGCGGTGCGCAGGTCGGACTCCTCGCGGGCGAACAGGCAGTTGCGCACCTGCCCGTCGGCGGTCAGCCGGGTGCGGTCGCAGGCGCCGCAGAAGGAGCGGGTGACCGAGGCGATGACGCCGACCGTCGCGGGGCCGCCGTCGACCAGCCACCGCTCGGCCGGGGCCGACCCGCGCTCCTCGGCGTCCGGCGTCAGCGTGTGGGCCGCCGCGAGCCGGGCGAGGATGTCCTCGGCGGTGACCATCCGGCCGCGGGTCCAGGCGTGGTGGGCGTCCAGCGGCATCTGCTCGATGAACCGCAGCTCGTAGCCGTGCTCCAGGCAGAAGTCCAGCAGCGGGACGGCGTCGACGTCGTTGAGCCCGTGCAGCAGGACGGCGTTCACCTTGACCGGGGTCAGGCCGGCGTCCTGCGCGGCCCGCAGCCCGGCGAGCACGTCGTCGAGCCGGTCCCGGTGCGTCAGCTGCTTGAACCGCTCCCGGTCGAGGGTGTCCAGGCTGACGTTGATCCGGTCCAGTCCCGCCGCGGCGAGCGCCGGGGCCATCCGGGACAGCCCGATGGCGTTGGTGGTGAGGCTGACCTCCGGGCGCGGGGTGAGCGCCGTGGCCGCCGCGACGATGCCGGGCAGGCCGGGGCGCAGCAGCGGCTCGCCGCCGGTGAAGCGCACCTCGCGGATGCCCAGCTGCTCGACGCCGATCCGCACCAGCCGGGCGACCTCGTCGTCGGTGAGCTGCTCCACCTTGGGCAGCCACTGCAGCCCCTCCGGGGGCATGCAGTAGGTGCAGCGCAGGTTGCAGCGGTCGGTGAGGGAGACGCGGAGGTCGGTGGCGACCCGGCCGTGCCGGTCGACCAGCCCGCCGGCGCCCGCGACCAGCCGCGGGCGCACCCGCGGGTCGGGCAGGGACTGGGACGTCGTCACGCAACCGAATGTAGTGGGCGATCGACCCGTTGGGCCCGGGAACGGTGGCCGACGGCGAGCTCGGCCGCGCGAACAGTCGGCCGCTGCTAGGTTCGGGCCGCCACCCGAGCGTCCGGCGGGCATCCCCGCACTCGCCTGTGGCCAGGAAGCGCGAGAACGACAGTGTCACCCCGCACCCCCTTCTCCCCCTACGCCCGCCTGTTCACCGTCCCGGGCTCCCGGGCCTTCTCCCTGGCCGGCTGGCTCGGCCGGGTGCCCATGGCCACGGTCGGCCTCGGCTCCGTCCTGCTGGTCGCCGGCGAGACCGGCAGCTACGGCCTCGCCGGGCTGGTGTCCGGCACCCTCGCGCTCTCCTTCGCGCTCGCCAGCCCGCAGTGGGCGCGGGTCATGGACCGGGTCGGCCAGGGCCCGGTGCTCCGCTGGACGGCGGTGGCCTCGCTCGTGCTGGGCCTGGCCTTCGTCGCCGTCGTGGTCGCCGACGCGCCGCTGTGGACCTGGTTCGTCCTCGCCGCTGCCGCCGGCGGCAGCGGCGCCAACGTCGGGTCGGTGGTGCGCAGCCGCTGGGCGCACGCGCTGACCGACTCGTCGCAGCGGCAGACGGCCTTCGCCTTCGAGTCGGTCGCCGACGAGGTCGTGTTCGTGACCATGCCGCCGCTGGTGACCTTCCTCGCCGCGGCGATCAGCCCGCCCGCGGGCTTCCTCACCGGACTGCTGCTGGGCGTCGGCGGCGGGCTGTGGCTGTCCCGGCAGGAGGCCACCGCGCCGGTGGTCGCCGACCGCTCGTCCGGGCAGGCACCGGCCCGGCCGCGGATCCTGGGGCCCGGCCTGATCGCCATCGCGGTGACCTACGCGGCGATCGGGCTGGTGTTCGGCGCCGTGGACGTCGTCGTGGTCGGTTTCGCGGACGAGCAGGGCCGGCCCGCCGTGGCCGGCGCCGCGCTGGCCTTCTTCGCCGGGGGCAGCCTGGTCGCCGGGCTGGTCTACGGCGTGCTCCGGCTGCCCGGCTCGCTGACCGCCCGGTTCCTCGGCTGCGCCCTGCTGTTCGCCGCCGCCGTCCAGACGCTGTTCCTGGTCGACTCGCTGCCGGTGCTGGTCGTGCTCGCCTTCCTCGCCGGGTTGACGATCGCGCCGGTCCTGGTGGCGGGGATGTCGCTGGTGGAGTCGCGGGTGCCGCGGGCGGCGCTGACCGAGGGGCTCACCTGGGTCACCACCGGGCTCACCGTGGGCGTCACGGTGGGGTCCGCCCTGGCCGGGCGGGCGATCGACGTGTGGGGTGCGGAGGAGGCGTTCGCCGTCCCGGCGTTCGGGGCGCTGGCGGCGGGGGTGCTGGCGGTGGGGGCGTGGGCGGTGCTGCGCCGTCCGGCCCCCGCGGCCGAGCTGACCTCCGCCTGACTCACTCCTGGACCGCGGCACCCACCCATCGCACGTCGGCGAGGTGGTGCCGGCCCTCGTGGGCGGTCTGGCGGACCAGCCAGCGGGCCGTGCGCTCCTCGCCGGGCTGCCGGACGACGGGACGGTCCCAGCCGTCGGGCGGAACCCGGCGGACCTCGTCGGCGAACCCGGCCGCGGCGGCGGCCAGCTCGCCGAGCACCGCCGGCACGTCGCAGTCGGCGTACCGGAAGCGCCGGGCGCGGAGGTCGTTGAGCATCGGCTCGAGCACCGGCCGGTCCTCGGTGCGGGCCCGGTGCAGCCGGATCGTGTAGGCGACGTGGACGTCGCGGAGGTGGCACAGGTACTCGGCGACCGACCAGCGGTCAGCCGAGGGGCGCCGGCGCAGCGCCGCGTCGGGCAGCTCGGCGACCGCCTCCCGGGTCAGCGCGGGCAGGGCGGCGACCATCGCGACCGCGTCGGGCACCGGCAGGTCCGGGTAGGCCACGGCGCAGTCCGGGCAGGCGAAGTCCTCGCCCGGCCAGGCCAGGAGGGCGGGCACGGCACCATGCTGCGTCCGCCCGCCGGTCCGGTCCAGCGCGAACTCCCGGCGGCCGGGTGAGGTGGTTCGCGGGTAACGCCGGAGGAGGGCGGGTAGGCGGGGAGCCGGGCCGGTCGCCGGCCGGAAGCCGCGACCCCGCCCCCTCTGACCGGACGTCCCCTGGAGACAACCCCATGGCCACCGTGCCCACGATCGCCCTGAACAACGGCGTCGAGATCCCGCAGCTCGGGTTCGGCGTCTTCCAGATCCCGCCGGAGGACACCGTCGAGGCGACCCTCACCGCCCTCGAGGTCGGCTACCGGCACATCGACACCGCCCAGATGTACGGCAACGAGGCCGAGGTCGGCGAGGCGATCCGCCAGTCCGGCATCCCGCGCGAGGAGGTCTTCGTGACCTCCAAGCTGAACAACGGCTTCCACGCCCGCGAGGACGCCCTGCGCGCGTTCGACGGGACCCTGGACGCGCTCAAGTTCGACCACCTGGACCTCTTCCTCGTCCACTGGCCGCTGCCGGGCATCGACGTCGACTACGTCGAGACGTGGAAGGCGATGGAGGAGATCTACCGGTCCGGCCGGGTCGAGGCGATCGGCGTCTCCAACTTCCAGCCGCACCACCTGCGCCGGCTGTTCAGCGACACCGAGGTGACCCCGGTCGTCAACCAGATCGAGGTGCACCCGTACCTGTCCCAGGACGAGGTGCGGGCGTTCAACGCCGACCACGAGATCGTCACCGAGGCCTGGGCGCCGATCGCCAAGGGCAAGGTCGCCGGGGACGCGACGATCAACCGGATCGCCGAGAAGCACGGCAGGACGGCGGCCCAGGTGACCCTGCGCTGGCACGTGCAGCGCGGTGACGTCGTCTTCCCGAAGTCGGTGACCCGCAGCCGGGTCGAGGAGAACTTCGACGTCTTCGACTTCGCGCTCGACGGCACCGACATGGGCGACATCAGCGGCCTCGACCGGGGCGAGCGCACCGGCCCCGACCCGGACACGTTCAACTACATCCCCGGCTGAAGAAGGACCCCCTTGCCCCCCTGGAAGGCCCCGTCCCCCTCACCCCTCGCGCTCGGGGCGAGCCTCTGGACGGGGCCGTCCGAAGCTCGCGGCGGGGCCCTGCAAGGGGGCAGGGCGGGACGGCCCGGTCAGAGGGTGGTCCCGCCGGTGAGAGCGGCGCGGACGACGTCGAGCACGGTCTCGTCGTCCACGCCGTCCTCCCGGGCGGCCCGGACCAGCGCGTCGGCGGCCGCCCGCACCCGGTCCCCGACGGGCGGCCGGGCCGGCTGCCCGGTCACCACGGTGCCGGTCCGCCGCCGGCTGGCGACCAGGCCGCCGGCCTCCAGCTCGCCGTACGCCCGGGCCACCGTCCCGACGGCCACGCCGAGGTCGGCGGCGAGGGCGCGCATGGTGGGCAGCCGGTCGCCGGGGGCGAGCAGCCCGCCGCGCACGTGGCCGGCGATCTGGCTGCGGATCTGCTCGAAGGGCGGCGTCGGGCTGGCGACGTCGACCGTGATGTCCGGCGCCATGCCGCTCAGGTGGGCACTGGCTGGTCGGCGGGGACGCCCGGAGCGCGGCGGCAGAGGACCACGGAGCCGGCCGTGACGCAGGCCAGCCCGAGGACGGCGACCGCCGCGCCCACGGGTCCCAGCGGCGAGGGCGTCGGGCCGCTGCCCAGCGAGTGGGCCGCCGTGCCGGCGACGCCCAGCAGCCCGCCGGTGAGCAGCAGGACCGCGGCCGTCGCGCCGCGCAGCACGCGGTGCGCGGAGGCGCGGCGCAGCGCCGCCTCGATCCGGTCGTCCGCGGTGACCACGGCGGCGCGGGTGGCGACCACCCGCAGCGCCGCGCCGGCCAGCGCGATGAGCAGGGCCAGCCCGGCGAGGGCCGGCCCGCCGTAGAACCAGCCGGGGAACGGCCCCGACGACCGGGCCCAGAGCTCTCCGGAGCGGGAGATGCCGCGGCCGTCGTCGTCCGCGACGAGCGCGGCGGCGACGACGGTCAGCACCGCCAGGCCGACGGCCGCTCCCCCCACCCGGACCAGCCACGCCGGTGCCGCGTCCAGCGGCCCGCGGTGCACCAGCCGTGCCCGCCGGACCTGCCCGGCGGGGCGGGGCCAGGTGAGCTCGCCGACGGTCAGGACGACGGTGTGCGCGATCCCGAAGGCGAGCGGCACGAGCACGAGCTCCCGGCCGCCGCTGCCCGGCTCCCCGGTACCCCAGGACCCGTCGCTGAACGGGACGGCGAGCGCGGCGAGCACACCGGCCGCCACGGCTGCCCCCGACAGGGCAGTGGCGTGCCGGCGGGCGGCGGCGACCGTCCCTTCCCGGCTCGGCGGCGAGCGGCGGACCACGGCCACCCCCGTGCCGACCAGGACGGTCACCACCAGGGCGAGGAGCAGCGGCAACCCGGCCATGGCGTCCGTCCCATCACTGACTCAATAAATCAAGAGATTGACACAATGACGGAGTGGGAGCGGCGGCGCAAGCACCCGTCAATCCGTGGTGACGAAGTCGATCAGCTCCTCGACCCGGCCGATCAGGGCCGGCTCCAGGTCGGTCCAGGTGCGCACCCGGGCGAGGATGCGCTGCGCCCACACGTAGCCGGTGTCGTCCTCCCACCCCAGCCGGCGGCAGACGCCGTCCTTCCACGACTCGCCCTTGGGGACGGTCGGCCATGCCCGGATGCCGACCACCTGCGGCTTGACCGCCTGCCAGATGTCGATGAACGGGTGCCCGACGACGAGGGCGTGGTCGCCGGTCACCTGCCCGGCGATCCGGGACTCCTTGGAGCCGGTCACCAGGTGGTCGACCAGCACGCCCAGCCGGCGCCCCGACGACGGGCGGAACTCGCGCACGATGCCGGGCAGGTCGTCCACGCCGTGCAGCGGCTCGACGACGACGCCCTCGATCCGCAGGTCGTGACCCCAGACCTTCTCCACCAGCTCGGCGTCGTGCTTGCCCTCCACGTAGATGCGCCCCTCGCGGGCCACCCGCGCCCGGGCGCCGGCCACGTACGTGGACCCGGACGCGCTGCGGGTGGGCGTCACCGGAGCCTTCGGCTTCGGCCGGACGAGGACGACGGGTCGGCCGTCGACCCAGAACCCCGGGCCGAGCGGATAGGCGCGGACGCGCCCGTTGCGGTTCTCGAGGTGGACGACGTCCTTCTCGCAGCGCACCACGGCGCCGACGAACCCGCTGCTGGGGTCCTCGACCACCAGGTCGCGCTTGGCCTCGACCTGCGGTGTCGGCTTCTTCTTGGTGCGCGGGTGGACCAGGTCGTCGTACGGCGAGCGGGGAGGCACCCGTCCATGCTCGGCGCGACCGCGCCGGAGACCGCTGTGCGACACGCCCGAACGGAACGTTCCACTCCGCCGTCCGGTGTGTCGTCGGCGGTCGTGTCGCGTGGCCGGCGAGCCGCGGACCTGCCCGATCGCCGTCGTCGCCGGACAGGAGGGTGATGTCGATCACGACTTCCCGTTTCTCGATCTCCGCCCGGGGCAGTGATTTCCAAAGCAGAGCACGTCCCCGAGAAGAGGAGAGCGGCCCCATGATCGGCACCGACACCCTCGACCGCGTGATCGGCGCAGACGTCTACGACGCCGACGGCGACAAGATCGGCACAGCGTCGGAGGTCTACCTCGACGACCAGTCCGGCAACCCGGAGTGGGTCACCGTGAAGACCGGCCTCTTCGGCACCAAGCAGTCCTTCGTCCCCATCCGGGACGCCGACCTGACCGGCGACGGACTGCGCGTCCCGGTGAGCAAGGAGAAGGTCAAGGACGCCCCCAAGATCGACACCGACGGGCACCTGTCGCCCGACGAGGAGCAGGAGCTCTACCGCTACTACGGCATGGGCAGCGGCGGCACGGACACGATGACGACCACCGGCCAGGCCGGGACCGCGGGGATGGCCGGGACCGCGGGGATGGCCGGAACGGCCGGCATGGCCGGGACCCGCGAGACCGAGGGCACGCCGACCGGTCGGTCCACGGACACCGACTTCACCACGTCCGGTGCCGCCCAGACCTCCAACAACTCCGGCATGGGCGCGGGCATGACCGACCCGACCGGCGACACCCAGGCGACCAGCAACGCCGGGTACAACGACACCACGACCACCGGCGGCACGGCGGGTGCCGACCTCGACGACCGCAACCGGCACGGCACCCGGGGCCACGACACCTCGGGCCCGACGACCGACGACGCCATGACCCTCTCCGAGGAGCGGCTGAACGTCGGCACCGAGCAGGTGGAGGCCGGCCGGGCGCGGCTGCGCAAGTACGTCGTCACCGAGAACGTGACCAGGACCGTGCCCGTCTCGCACGAGGAGGTCCGCATCGAGCGCGAGCCCATCACCGACGCCAACATCGGCAGCGCGATGGACGGGCCCGCGATCAGCGAGGAGGAGCACGAGGTGACGCTCACCGCCGAGCGCCCCGTCGTGGAGAAGGAGGCCGTACCGGTCGAGCGCGTCCGCCTCGACACCGAGACGGTCACCGAGCAGCAGCAGGTGAGCGAGACCGTCCGCAAGGAGCACGTCGACACCGACGACGTCCGCGGGGACGCCACCACCGGGGACGACCGCACCCTGAAGGACAAGGCCAAGGACGTGCTCAACCGCGACCGGGACGGCCGCGGGTAACCGGGCCCGCACGACCGGCCAGCGCCCGTCCCGGCAGTTCGGGGCGGGCGCTGTGCTGTCCGGGGGCCCGTGACAGGTTGACCCCATGGGTGCCGCAGCGCGCGTGGTCGTCGTGGGTGCCGGGATCGTCGGGGCCACCGCGGCCTGGCAGCTGGCCCGGCGCGGCGTGGACGTCGTCCTCGTGGAGGCAGGCGAAGCCGGGCCGGCGACCTCGGCCGGCGCCGGCATCGTGCAGCCGTGGCGGCCGGGCGCGACCGGCGCGTGGGGCGCCTACAGCGACCTCGCCGCGCGGAGCTGGCCGCAGCTGGCCGCCGAGCTGGCGGCCGACGCTGGCCGGGACCCGGGCTACGCCACGGTCGGCGGGCTCACCGTCAGCCGCGACCCGGCGGCCCTGCGGGCGATGGCCGGGGACCTGGGATCCGCCCGCGGCACCCGCGGCTGGACCGGTCTCGGCGACGTGGAACTGCTGGAGCCCGGCCGGGCGCGCGCCCGCTTCCCGGTCCTGTCCGAGGAGTTCGCCGCGCTGTGGACCGGCGGGGTGGGCCGGCTCGACGGGCGGCTGTTCCGCGATGCCGCCGTCGCCGCCACCGGGCACACCGGCGGCTCGCGGCGGGCGGGGCGGGCCACGCTGGTCGCCGCGGGCGGGCGGGTGCGTGGCGTCCGGGTGGACGGCGACGAGCTCGCCGCCGACGTCGTCGTCCTCGCCGCCGGAGCCTGGTCGGCGCAGCTGCTGGCGCCGCTCGGCGTCGCGCTGGCAGTCGGGCCGATGCGCGGGCAGATCCTGCACGTCCGGGTGCCCGGTGCCGACACCGCGGACTGGCCGACGGTGATGAGCCTCGGCGAGGAGCACGGGCACCACTACCTGCTGGCGTTCCCGGGCGGCCGGGTCGTGGTCGGGGCGACCCGCGAGGCCGACGCGGGGTTCGACCACCGGGTGACCGCAGCAGGGCAGCGGCAGGTGCTCGACGCCGCGCTCACCCTGGCCCCGGGCCTGGCCGACGCCACCGTGCTGGAGACGAGAGTGGGGTTCCGGCCGGTCACGCCGGACGGGTTCCCGCTGCTGGGCGCCGTCCCGGGGCTCGACGGCCTCGTCGTCGCCACCGGCCTGGGCGCCAACGGGCTGACCTACGGACCGCTCATGGGCGTGCTCGCGGCCGGGGCGGCCCTCGGGGAGCCGCCGCCGTTCGAGCTGACCCCCTTCCGCCCCGACCGCCGGGCCTAGCTCGCGGCGGGCTCCAGGGGCAGCTCGTCGCCGGGGCGCGGCATCGTCGGCGGCCCGGAGTCCTCTTCGAGCACGTCGGCGGCGGAGCCGACGATCAGCGGGTCGGGCGTGCCGACGGCGTCGGCGTCCTTCTCCTCGTAGTCGAACACGCTCAGCACGTGCCGCATGGCGGCCAGGCGGGCGCGCTTCTTGTCGTTGCTCTTGATCACCGTCCACGGGGCGTGCTCCGTGTCGGTGTGCAGGAACATCGCCTCCTTGGCCTCGGTGTAGGCGTCCCACTTGTCCAGCGAGGCCAGGTCGGTGGGGGAGAGCTTCCACTGCCGCACCGGGTCGATCTGCCGCACGATGAACCGGCTGCGCTGCTCGCCGCGGGTCACCGAGAACCAGAACTTGACCAGGTGGATCCCGCTGTCGACGAGCATCCGCTCGAACTCCGGGCACTGGCGCATGAAGAGCAGGTACTCGTCGGCGGTGCAGTAGCCGAACACCCGCTCCACGCCGGCCCGGTTGTACCAGGACCGGTCGAACAGCACGATCTCCCCGGCGGCCGGCAGGTGCTGCACGTAGCGCTGGAAGAACCACTGGGTCTGCTCGCGCTCGCTGGGCTTGTCCAGCGCCACCACGGTGGCGCCGCGGGGGTTGAGGTGCTCGGTGAAGCGCTTGATCGTGCCGCCCTTGCCGGCCGCGTCGCGGCCCTCGAAGACGAGCACGACCTTCTGCCCGGTGTCCTTGACCCAGCCCTGCAGCTTCAGCAGCTCGATCTGCAGCTGCCGCTTCAGGATCTCGTACTCGCGCCGCTCCATCCGGTCCGCGTAGGGATAGCCCTCCCGCCAGGTGTCGACCCGGCGCCCGTCGGGGTCGAACAGCTCGCGGTCGTCGTCCCAGTCCTCGTCGGAGTTCTCGTCGGGCAGGGCGTTGAGGCGCCACTTCGACAGGTCGATCACCGGCGAGGGGAGGTCGTCCGGAGCGGAGTGCTGGAGTTCCTGGGTCACGGCTCCTCCGGGGGGACGCGGTCAGCGGACTGCCGGGTCCGATCCTGCCTGGGCGCGGCCGCTCCCGCTGGTTCCACGTGGAACTCGCTGCGCGCCGGCCGGCGTGGCCAGGCGCCGGTCCGGTCCCTCGAGCACCGCGGCCACCGCGTACTCGGCCAGCACCGCCAGCTCCCGGCGGCTGGTGCCGGACGGCTCGAGGGCGGGCAGCAGGTGGACCTCCACCACCAGCCCGCGGGTGCCCACGACGCGGGCGACGCTGCGCCACAGCGGTCCGTCGGCGAGCGGGCCGGCGGGTGCGCCGCCGTCCGCCCGGTACCGGACGGCGACCGGGCACACCGGCGCCCCGGTGTCGACGGCGGCCTGGAGGAACGCGGGGCGGAACCGTCCCAGCCGGGCTCCGTCGGGGTCCTCGGGGCGGACGGTGACCGTCGTCCCGCCGCGGAGCGCTCCGGCGACCGCGCCGACGGCCGCGGGCAGGGTGCGGGGGCGGCTGCGGTCGAGCCGCACGGCGCCGGCGCGCCGGGCCGGGCCGCCTCCGAGGGGGCGGTCCGACTCGGCCACCGGCACGCCCGGGACGACGGTGAGCAGCGCCAGGTCGTCGACCCAGCAGACCCGGTTGGCGACGACCAGGTGTCCGGGAGCCGAGAGCGGCCAGGCGACGGGCGAGGCGTGCACCTCGACCCGGACGCCCGCGGCGGCGAGCACCTCGGCCGCCGCGCGGACGACGATGCGCCGCCGTCCCCGCACGGAGGCCAGCGGCGCGCGGAGGGCGGCCGGCGCGGTGCGGGCCAGGACGCCGGCCAACTGCAGCCACCGGCGTCGCCGGAGCGTGTTCTCGACGGTGGTCGGGGCTGTGGTCACGCGACACCTCGGGTGCCGGGAGGCCCCTGGGTGGGACCCGGACACCCGCCAGGGTCGGGCCGGCGGGTGGCGGTCCGGGAACCGGCGGCCGGCGCGCCGGGGTCGGGACGGCGAACGTGCCGGATCCGCGGACCCCGCCTCGATCAGCCGACGGCGCGGCGGGTGGAGCGCAGGGCGACGACGGCGAGCAGCGCCATGGTCACGCTGCCGATCCGGTCCAGGACGCGCATCCGCAGGTCCGGCAGCAGCCGGCGCAGCCCGCCGCCGAACAGCGCCCACTGGGCGTCGACCACGGTGGCCAGCCCGATGAACGTGACGCCCAGGACGACCAGCTGCAGCCAGGCCGGCCCGGCGTCCGGGCGCACGAACTGCGGCAGGAAGGCCAGGTAGAAGATCGCCGTCTTGGGGTTGAGGACGCCGATCGGCAGCGCACGCAGGAAGGCCGAGCGACGGCTCGGCGGGGCAGCCGACGACGCCCCCAGCTCGGCCAGGGTGCCGGGCGTGCGGGCGCGCCAGGCCCGCACCGCCAGCCACAGCAGGTACGCGGCGCCGGCGACCTTGAGCACGGTGAACGCCTGCGCGCTGGCCGCGATGAGCGCGGAGACGCCGAGCACCGTGCCGGCGACGTGAGCGAGGTAGCCGGTCTCGATGCCCAGCGTGGCGGCCAGGCCGACCGCGCGGCCGTGCCGCAGGGTGGTGGTGAGGATGTAGGCCACCGACGGGCCGGGGACGGCGATGAGCACCAGGCTGGCGGCAGCGAAGGCGGCGAGTGTCCCGAGCGAGACCACGGGACGACGCTAGTCCGGGGGACCGCCGGTCCGCCTCCCCTTTCCGACGGCCGTCTCAGTCGATCGCCGGATCACCCACGACCGCGTCCACGAGGACCGTGCCCTGGGTGGTCACGCCCGCCGTCGCCCCCGCCCGTTCGGCGTCCCGCAGCACCCCGCCGGGCACGCTCAGGGCGTCGTCCAGGTCCTCCGGCGGGCCGATCGCCAGCACGGTGTACGGCTCGGTGAGGATCGCGCCCTCGATCTGGATGCCCGCCGTGGTGTCGACGAAGGCGCTGGAGACGACCACGCGGACGTCGTTGACCTCGATCGCCTCGGCGCCGGCCCCGCGCAGCTCCTGCACCGCCTCGAGCAGCAGCGAGGCGTCGATCTGCTGGTCGGGGTCGGAGATCGACAGCCGGATGCCGGGCCCCTCGGCCGCCAGTTGCCCGGTCAGGATGCCGATGGCCTCGGCGCGCTGCTCGGCCTGGTCCAGCGCGCTGTCGGACTCGGAGCGGTCGTCGGTGAGCTGCCCGAGCGCCTCCCGGCTGTCGGCGATCTGCTCGCGCAGCCGCTCCTCGTTGCCCTCGACGTCGTTGAGGACCGCGACCAGGTCCTCCTCGCTGGCGCCGCTGTACGGCTCGTCGGCGTTGCTGGCGCGGATCTGGACGGTCAGCCCGAGGCCGAGGGCGAGGGCCAGGACCCCGGTGACGGCGCTGAGCACCGCGCGCCGGCTCGCCCGGCGGCCCGGCGCACCGACGGGCACGGTCGCGGCCTCCCCGGCGGGCTCGGCCTCGGGCTCGTCGGCGGCGGGTGCTCCCGCCGCGGGCGCGCCGACGGCGGGCTCGGGCTCCTCGGGTGCGGGGGCCGCGGCTGCGTCCTCGGCGTCGGCGCTCATCGGCTGCCAGGGTAGGTCGGGGGCGGGCGCCGGCGGCGCCGGGCACACGCCGTCGGTCAGGGCAGCGCCACCCCGTCGACGTAGCACCAGCGGCCACCGTCACGCACGAAGCGGCTGTCCTCGTGCTGGCTCCCGGCCACCCCCCGGACGACGGAGTGGGCGCGGAACTCGACGGTCCCCTCGGTCGCCAGCAGCGCGCCCCCCGTGGTGGCGAGGACGTCCAGGCCCACCCAGCGCACCGCCGGGTCGAGGGTCAGCGATCGCGGCCGGGTGGTGGGGTGCCAGGTGGCGAGCAGGTAGGCCGGGTCCCCCACGGCGAAGGCGCTGTAGCGGGACCGCATGAGCTGCTCGGCGGTGGCGGCGGCCGCCGTCCCGTCGTGCAGCCGGGCGCAGCACTCGGCGTAGGGCAGGCCGGAGCCGCACGGGCAGGGACGCGGACGCACCGTCCCAGTCTGCCCGTGAGGTCCGCCGGTCAGGCGACGATGACGGCGAGGGTGAGCTGCCGGCCGGCCAGGAAGCGCTCGACCGGGCGGGGCAGCCCGAGGACGTCGAACCCGGCCGCACGGGCGCGGGCCGTGGCCGACGCGCGGAAGAGCACCGCCAGGGCCGAGGCGTTGACGAAGGTCGCCGCCGACAGGTCCACCAGCAGGGACGCCGGCGCAGCGGCCCACGCCGCGGTCAGCGTGCCCTCCAGTTCGGGCCCGGTGAGGGTGTCCACCTCGCCGTGCACGACGACGGTGGTCGTGGCGGCGACGGTGCGTGCGGTGGCGGAGAAGGGGGGCGGGGGCGTCGGCAGGTCCATGGCCGTCCTCGGACTCGTGAGGGACCAAGGTTCTGGGCGGCCTCGCCGGGACGGCGGGACTCGACACTCGCCCTGCCCACAGTACGCGGCCGCTGGGGCCGGCGGGTCCGTGGGGAGCACGTCCGGTGCGCGGCCGGCAGCGGTCAGCCGGTGTAGCAGGCGGTGAGGGCGTCCACGACGAGTGGGACGTCGAGCGCCGAGGCCAGCTCGCGGCACGAGTGCATGGCCAGCATCGGGGCGCCGATGTCGACCGTCGGCAGGCCCAGCCTGGTCGCGGTGAGCGGGCCGATCGTGCTGCCGCACGGCAGGTCGGCCCGGGTCACGAAGTGCTGCACCGGCACGTCGGCCTCGGCGCACCGCTCGCTGAACCAGCCGCCGCTGGCCGCGTCGGTGGCGTACGCCTGGTTGGCGTTGACCTTCAGCACCGGCCCGCCACCGAGCCGCGGCTGGTGCGCGGGCTCGTGCCGGTCGTACCGGGTGGGGTGGACGGCGTGCGCCATGTCCGCCGAGACCAGCCGGGAGCGGGCGAGGGTGCGGGGCAGCGCCTGCGCGTCGGCCGGGTCGGTGACCGCGACCAGCCGGCGGACGACGTCCTCCAGGAAGCTGCCGCGCGCCCCGGACATCGAGCCGCTGCCGACCTCCTCGTGGTCGTTGCACACCAGCACCTGCGTGCGCTCCCCGGCCGCCGCGGCGACCAGCGCGGTGCCCCCGGCATGGCAGCTGGCCAGGTTGTCCAGCCGCGGCGCCGCCACCCACGTGCCGTCCGCGCCGGTGGTGCCCGCGGGCTGCGTGTCGGCCAGCACCAGGTCGTGCCCGACGACGTCCTCCACCGCGACACCGGCGGCGTCGGCGACCGCCTCGGTGAGCCCCGGCTCGGTGTCCAGCTCACCCGACCAGACCGGCACCAGGTGCCGCTGCGGGTCCAGCGTCAGTCCCTCGCGGACGCCGCGGTCCAGGTGGATCGCCAGCGACGGCAGCCGCAGCGGCGCCCCGGGCAGGCGGACCAGCACCTGCCGGCCCCCGCGCAGCACGAGCCGGCCCGCGACGGTGAGCTCGCGGTCCAGCCAGGTGTGCCACAGGCCGCCGCCGTAGGGCTCCACGCCGACCAGCCGGTAGCCGGCCTGCCGGACGTCCGAGCGCGGCCGGACCTTGAACGTCGGGGAGTCGGTGTGCGCCCCGACCAGCCGCATGCCGGCCCCGGCGAGCGGCGCGCTGCCCACGCGGAAGGCGATCAGGCTGCCGTGCCGCACGACGAAGTGCTCCGCGCCCGGCGCCGGCCCCCAGGCGTCGGCCTCGGCGAGCTCGGTGAACCCCGCGGCGCGGAGCCGGCGGGCCAGCTCGGCAACCGCGTGCGACGGCGAGGGGGAGGCGTCGACGAAGGCGCGCAGGTCGTCGCCCAGGGAGAGGTCCGGCATGCCTGCATCCTCCCCGGGCCCCCGCCCGGGGGAGCGGTCAGGGCGGATCAGGACGGCAGGCCAGGGTGACCGATCCGTCGCCCGGCCCTGCCGCTCGGGGTCGACCGCGCCGTCCTCAGCGCCGGACGACGTGCGGCGGCCTGGCCACGCAGAACT
>NZ_JABGDE010000001.1:0-74897 GCF_041028325.1 Modestobacter sp. I12A-02662
TGACCCAGCAGCGCGTCCTCGACCCGGCCGGCGACCTCGGCGGAGACGTGCGCCAGCACGTCGGCCAGCGCGCACGCCCGCCGCTCGTCGATCTCCCCGGCGGCCAGCGCGGCGAAGGCGGCCGGCAGCTTGTCCCGCCAGGTCAACGCCCGCGCCACCTTGATCGCCGCGGTGCCGCGGCCCACGTTGAGCACCGTGGCCAGCTCCGCGGTGAAGAACTCACTCACATCGGCCGCGGGCTGGCTGGTCCAGCCCGGCCGGCGGGCACCCGGGGTGTCCGGCGGCGGGTCGGCGGTGGCCGGCCGATCGTCGGCCAGCGCGAGGATCAGCTCCGCCTCGTAGGCGCTGTCCATGGCGCGGCGCTGCTGCACCCGCTGCAGCTCGACGGCCTTCTCCTCGTCGGTCAGCCAGCCGACCGGTAGGCGCGGAGCAGCGACCTGGTGCTGCCACACCAGGTCGATCTCCAGCTCACCCGCGCTCTCGTGCCCGGATCGAACATGCGATCGACCACTGACAGTTCTCGCCGTGCGCCGGAACCGCCTCGGCCAAGGCATCCGGCGGATGGCTGCGGTCATCGAGTCGCCTCCGCGGCTGGCCAGGGAGCCAGCGAGGCGTCCTTTGAGGAGCTCGCGAGGTCCGGCGGGCGGCGGAACTGCACCTCTCTGTCGGTTGTCGCCGCTACGTTGCCCGCCATGTTGGACCACATCGGACTGCAGGTTGCCGACGTCGAGGCGTCCCTGGCCTTCTACCTCCGTGCCTTCGAGCCCGTCGGGATGCGGGAGGTCATGCGGTACCCGTCCGGCGAGTCGTTCGTCATCGGCCTGGCCGGTCCCGACGGCATGCCGGACTTCTGGCTCAGCCCGGCCGAGGGCGGCGAGACCCGGGAGATCCACCTGGCGTTCCGGGCGCCGGACCGCGCTGTCGTGGACGCCGTCCACGAGGCCGCTCGGGCCGCGGGAGCGGAGGTGCTGCACGCGCCGCGGGAGTGGCCCGAGTACCACCCCGGCTACTACGGCGTCTTCCTCCGCGACCTCGACGGGCACAACGTCGAGGCCGTCCACCACGGTGAGGGCGGCTGAGGGGTCAGGACGGCGGGCGGGGGCGCCAGCGCTTCCAGTGCGCGACCGCGCCCGCCCGTGGCTTGCCGTCCCAGCGCAGCTCGACCTCGACGGTCATCGCCGACTCGTCGGCCGACGTGACCACCGCGACCAGGGACAGCGGCTCGCCCAACGGCGCCGGCCGCAGGAAACGGACGTCGAGGCCCGCCGTCACGTAGGGCAGCGCGGCGCCGGTCAGCGGGCTCCATCCGCGGCGCTCTGCCTCGTCGAGCACGGCAGCCGCGGAATGGCAGTCCAGCACCGTGGAGATGATCCCGCCGTTGAGGTAGCCCAGCCCGTTGTCGTGCTCGGGCCACGGCGTGAACACCGCGGTCGTCCCCTCCTCGCCGGAGAAGCTGCGCAGCTGCAGCCCGCGCGGGTTGGCCGGGCCGCAGCCGAAGCAGGTAAGAGCAGGGACCAGGCGCTCCTGGATGCTGGGCCCGGCCGTGGCGGAGGTCATGCCGGGCAGCATGCCGGTCACGTCCAGTCGGTGCGCCGCAGCGGCGGCTGCTCGCCGCCGGTGCGCTGGAGCAGCACCTGGGCGACGCCCATGTGCCCGGCCTCGAAGGCCAGCGCGCAGGCCGCCATGTACAGCCGCCACACCCGGGCCCGCCCCTCGCCGGCCACCGCGACGGCGCCCTCCCAGTTCTCCTCGAGCCGCTGGACCCACGCCCGCAGGGTGAGTGCGTAGTGCCGGCGCAGCGACTCCACGTCGAGCACCTCGAGGTCGGGGGACTCCAGGACACCGACCATCTCGCCGAGGCCGACCAGCTCGCCGTCCGGGAAGACGTAGCGGGCGATGAACGTGTCGGGGTCCCACGTCTTCGTCCCGGCGTTCCACGCGATCGCGTGGTTCAGCAGCCGGCCGCCCGGACGCAGCAGGTCACGGAGCCGGGCGGCGTACTCGGGCAGGTGGGCCCGGCCGACGTGCTCGGCCATGCCGATGGAGCTGATCGCGTCGAACGGACCGTCGTCGACGGTGCGGTAGTCCTGGACGCGGATGTCCACGCGGTCGGTCAGCCCGGCCTCCGCGACCCGCTTCGCGGCCCGCCGGGCCTGCTCCCCGGACAGCGTGATGCCGACGACGGTGGCGCCGTACCGCTGCGCCGCGTGGATCGCCAGGCTGCCCCACCCGCAGCCCACGTCCAGCAGGCTCGAGTCCTCGGTCAGGCCGAGCTTGCGGCAGACCAGGTCGAGCTTGGCCTCCTGGGCGGCGTCCAGGCCGGTCTCCGGGGAGGCCCACACCGCGCAGGAGTAGACCATCGACGGGCCCAGGACGAGCTCGTAGAAGTCGTTGCCGACGTCGTAGTGGTGCGCGATCGCCGCCGCGTCCCGCCGCCGCGAGTGACGCAGCCCGCGGCCGAGGTCGGCCTCCTCGGCCGGCGGGGCCGGTTCCGGGCCGACGGCCCCCAGCCGCAGCGCGAGGCCCAGCAGGCGCAGCCGCTCACGCGGCGTGGGCGCGGCCATCGGGCCGGTGCCGGCCAGCCGGCCGGCCGAGCTGAGCGCCGCGAAGGTCGCGAAGACGTCGCCCTCCACGTCGATCTCGCCGGCGACGTACGCGCGGCCGAGCCCCAGCTGGCCGGGTGACCACAGCAGCCGGCGCAGCGCCTGCGGGGAGCGGACGTCGAGCACCGGGGCCCCCACGGGTCCGGCCTGCGAGCCGTCCCACCCGCGCAGCCGCAGCGGGACGTCCGGCGTCCCGAGCACGACCCCCAGGGTCGCGGTCAACTGGTCGGCGACCGTCCGCTGCGGACTCATCCCACGCTCCTCGTCTCGGGCGCAGCCCTCCGCCCGGGTGCCGGGAACAGGTCAGCACCGCCGGGCGAGCAGATGATCATCCCGCGGCGGGAGGGAGTTGGGGAGGGGGCGCGGTACGGCGTCAGGAGGACGCCGCGGCGTCCTCGTCGTCCTCGGCCAGCGCGACGGAGGTGATCCGGTGGACGGCGAAGGTGCGGTTCTCCCCGCGCCCCTCGTCGTAGCCCTGCAGGAACCCGCCCACCAGCGACACCGGCTGCACGATCCGCTGGCTGCCCGAGCCCTGGGCGTCCACGTAGCCCAGCCAGACCGACAGCCCCTCGCGGACCGCCCTGGACAGCAGCTCCAGCGTGCCGGCGGTGGTCACGCCCGGCACCTGGCGCACCGGCTCGGTCCGGCGGGCGGCCAGCGCGGCGTCCCCGGCCCGGATCTCCCGCACCGTGGCCGCGACGTCGTCCGGGCCGAGCGGGCGCGGCCCGGACGCGGAACCCCCGACCCGGAGTGCCCGGCCGGCCGCGCGGGGCGGCGCCGCCGGCCGGGTGAGCACCGCGCCGCCGGCGTTCTCGCCGGCCGGTGCGTACCCGGCCGCGCGCAGCACGGTGAGCACCTCCTCCGGCGGCAGGCCGCTGACCAGCACCCCGGGAGCCAGCCGGCGCAGCTCGGCGTTGGCGGTGCGCCGGTCGCTGAGGACCTGGGACACGAGGCCGTGGTCGTCGGAGCGCACGTAGCACTCGATCGCGCCGACCCGCAGCCGGCCGTGCTGGCGGGCCACGTCGTCGACCAGGTAGTCCAGGGCCTGCGGCACCGGGGTGCGGGAGGCCCGGGTGAAGAAGTCGTGCAGGTCGGTGGCCGACCACCCGGCGTCCAGGGCGCGGCGGATGCTGCCGTCGGACACCCGGTACACCGTCGCCCCACCGGAGGACTCGACGTCCGCGACCAGGGCGAGGGTGCCGGCCAGGTCGGCGACCAGCGGGCCCGGCGCGATCAGCGAGAGGTCCGGCTGGGCCAGCACGTGGTCCAGCGGCTCCGGCAGCAGTCCGCGCATCCCGTCGGCGGCGGCGTCCTCCCCGCCGGTGAGCAGTCCGCGCCCGCCGGTGCTGAGCACGCCGCGGACGGCGATCCCCAGCCGCTCGGCCTCGGCCATCAAGGCGGGCACCGGCGACAGCCGGTCCGCCCGCCGCGGGGTGCGCCAGCGCAGCAGCGCCACCAGCTCGTCGGCGGGCAGCCCCTGCCCGGGCGGGTACTCGGCCAGCACCATCAGCGCCGAGCGGCGCAGCGCCGGGGCGGTCTGCCGGACGACGTCGGGGGACAGGACGTTCACCGCCTTGCCCGCCACGTCCCGCTGGCCGACCAGCGAGAGGAGCCGGGTGCTGGTCAGCCAGCCGTCGGCGAGCACCGCCCAGCGGTCGGGGAGGTCCTGCTCCCGCCACGCGTCGTAGGCGCGGGTGGGCAGCCACTCGTCGCGCTGCGCGCCGCCCACGTCGAGCAGGCCGGCGACGTGCGCCACCTCGATGAGGAACGCGACGTCGGCCTCGCCGACCCGCAGCTCCTTGGCCAGTCGCTTCTGGTCGCGCACCCCCAGGCCGCCGCTGCGCAGCAGTCCGGCCGGCTCCTCCTCCAGCGCGGTGAGCAGGTCGGCGACCCGGCCGAGCACCTCCAGAGCGGCACCGGCGGCCTGCTGGTCGACGACGGCGGGCTCGCGTTCGGTGACCGGGGGCTCGGGCCGCACCCGGGGTGGGCCGAGCGGCTGGTCCCCGCGCAGCGCCAGGCCGATCTCGCGGGGCAGCTCGACGTTCACCGCGTCGACGCGGGCGAGCATGCCCCGCTGCAGCAGCCGGCGCGCGGGACCGGCCGGACCCGCCGCGGTGGTGTCCGGGAGGTGGCCGACCGGCCGGTCGCCGGACAGCCGCTCCAGCACCGCGCGCTCGTCGGCCGCCAGCTCACCGAGCGCCTCCGGCAGGTCGGCGGGCAACGGGACGCGCAGGTCGGCGGCCCGCCGGCCCAGCCCCGCCGGGTAGCGGACGGCGCGGCGCACCGGCTCGGGGGCGTGCAGGACGTCGTCGCCCCACAGCAGCGCGCGGGTGGTGAGCGTGTCCAGGCCCGCCTCGAGCACGTCGCGCGGCACCTGGGGCAGCAGCTCGGGCAGCTCACCCCGGGCCACGCCGTCGGTGGGGGAGAGCAGGACGGCGTCGAGCACCTGGAGGGTCGCGGCGTCGAGCTCGTCCAGGGCGCGGTCGACCGAGACCGGGACCGCCAGCCGGGTGGCCAGCCCGACGACGTCGGAGGGGGCAGGGCGCGCGACGTCCGGCCGCGCCGCGAGCAGCGCACCCAGCTCCTCGTCGGAGCGGGTCCGCAGCCAGGCGGCGAGCGTGGCGGGCTGGTCCGGAGGCATCCGGTCCACGTTACGTCGGCGCGGCACGGTGGCGTCCCCCCGGCCGGGGAGGACCGCCCGACCGGACGACGGGCTCTGCCACGATCGGGAGGTGTCCGCCCTCGACGACCCGCAGACCCGCACGGCCCTGGCCGCCCACCGGGTCGGCGCGCTGCGCTGGCTGGGCGGCGGGGTGTCGGCGATCGTCCTCGGGTTCCTCCTCGCGGCCGCGGTCGTGCGGATAGTCCGCGACACCGGGGTCCGGCCGCCGTTCGGAGGCCTGCTCGTCGTCGTCCTCGTCGTCGTCGGGCTGTGCGCGGTGCTCGTCGGCGCGGGCGCACTGGTCCGCACCCAGCGGTGGGCCCGGGCGCTGGCCGGCACGTCCTGGCGGCGCGGCGTGCTGCGCGTCGCCAGCCCGGCGGACCTGCACGTGGAACCGGCGGGCTACGACGAGCTGACCGACGAGCCGCTGCGGCTGCGCCTGCTCTCGACGGCCGTGTGGCGCACCCGGGCCGTCGAGCAGCTGGCCGACGCCGAGGTGTCCTACGCGCCGGCCGGCGGCCGGGAGTGGCTGCTCACCGCGGACGGCGCCGGCACCGTCTACGGCGCGCGTGAGGTGCGCCGCCGCTGACGGCCGGGCCGCTGCGTGCGACACCACTGGTGTGCGATGCGTGTCACTGCCAGGGTGCACGGGAAGATGACCGGTGAACGCCCCGGCGGACCGAGCCGGGCGCACCGCACACGGAGGCGACAGTGGCCAAGCGCAACGAGAAGCACGCCCACCTGGTGGAGCCGACCTGGGGCCGGATGACCGATGGCGCCCCGCCGGTCACCGAGTTCGCCAGCGACGTCGCCGGCGGGCTGTCGCCGTTCGGCGAGGACCACGACTTCCCGATCCCGGCGGACCGGCTGCGCTACGCCCACCCGACCGACAAGCCGAACCGCGCCGGCCTGATGGCGGGCGAGGGGCGGTGACACACCCCGCGCTGCCGTCGTACAGCAGCGGCACCTCCACGGTGCCCCTGCTCGGCGACACGATCGGGGCCGACCTCGACCGGACGGCAGCGCGGGTCGGCGACCACGAGGCGCTCGTCGAGTGCGCCACGGGCCGCCGCTGGACCTATCCGGAGCTCGTCGCCGACGTCGACGCCTGCGCGCTGGGCCTCGACGCGCTCGGCGTGGAGAAGGGCGACCGGGTCGGCATCTGGGCGCCGAACTGCGCCGAGTGGGTCTTCGTGCAGTACGGCACGGCGAAGCTCGGCGCCGTCCTGGTGAACATCAACCCCGCCTACCGCACGCACGAGCTGTCCTACGTGCTGCGCCAGGCGGGCATCTCCGTGCTGGTCGCCGCACCGCAGTTCAAGACCAGCGACTACCGCGCGATGGTCGAGGAGGTCCGGCCGGAGGCCCCGGCGCTGCGCGAGGTGGTCTTCCTCGGCGACCCGGAGTGGGAGCAGCTGATGGCCACCGGCCGCGCCGCGGACCGCGGGCGGCTGGTCGAGCGGGCGGCCCTGCTCTCGCCGGACGACCCGATCAACATCCAGTACACGTCGGGGACGACGGGCTTCCCGAAGGGCGCCACCCTCACCCACCACAACCTGCTCAACAACGGGTTCTTCGTCGGGGAGGGCTGCGGTTACACCGAGGCCGACCGGGTGTGCATCCCGGTGCCCTACTACCACTGCTTCGGCATGGGGATGGGCAACCTCGGCTGCACCTCGCACGGGGCCACCATGGTCATCCCGGCCCCGGCGTTCGACCCGGCGGCGACGCTGCGCGCGGTCCAGGAGGAGCGCTGCACGTCGCTCTACGGCGTCCCCACCATGTTCATCGCCGAGCTCGCCCTGCCCGGCTTCGCCGACTACGACCTCTCCAGCCTGCGCACCGGGATCATGGCCGGCTCGCCGTGCCCGGTCGAGGTGATGAAGCGGGTGGTCGGCGAGATGGGCATGACCGAGGTGACCATCTGCTACGGCATGACCGAGACCTCCCCGGTCTCCACCCAGACCGGCGCGGACGACGACCTGGACCGGCGCACCTCCACCGTCGGCCGGGTGCACCCGCACCTGGAGGTCAAGGTCGTCGACCCGAACACCGGGCTGACCGTTCCGCGCGGCACGCCGGGGGAGTTCTGCACCCGCGGCTACTCGGTGATGCTGGGCTACTGGGACGAGCCGGAGAAGACCGCCGAGGTGCTCGACGCGGCCCGCTGGATGCACACCGGCGACCTCGCGGTGATGGACGACGAGGGCTACCTGAACATCGTCGGCCGGATCAAGGACATGGTCATCCGCGGCGGGGAGAACGTGTACCCGCGGGAGGTCGAGGAGTTCCTCTTCACCCACCCGGACGTCGTCGAGGCGCAGGTGATCGGCGTGCCCGACGAGCGCTTCGGTGAGGAGCTGGTCGCCTGGGTGCGGCTGCGGGAGGGCGCCGATCCGCTGACCGCCGAGGCGCTGCGGGCGTTCTGCACGGGCAAGCTCGCCCACTTCAAGATCCCGCGGTACGTCAGGATCGTCGACTCCTTCCCGATGACGGTCACGGGCAAGGTGCGCAAGGTGGAGATGCGCGAGGTGTCGATCGACGAGCTGGGGCTGCAGGCCGTTGCCGCGGTGCGCAACGCCTGACCTCAGCGCAGCCGCGTCAGCAGGTCGGCGGCCAGCCCGCAGACGGCGACGAGGACGACGAGCGCGGTGGCCAGCGCGGCCGAGCGGTGGGCGCGGGCGTCGCCGGCCGCCGCCGCGGCAGCTCGGCCGGCCCGGTGACGGCGGGGCACCAGCACGCCCAGGACGAGGAGTCCGGCGAGCGCGGCCACCGCGGTCGGCACGACCAGCAGCAGGTCCTCCGCGAGCACGGTGCTGCGCGCCAGCAGCCCGGCGACCAGGAGCATGCCCAGCCCGGTCCGCTGCCAGGCCAGCGCGGTGCGGGCCGGCTGGGTCTCGACCGGCGGCGTCACCCCCGGACGACCTCGGCGACCACCAGCACCAGCAGCGCCACGACCAGGACGGCGACCAGGCCGGTCACCCACCGGGCGGCCACGCTGGGCGGCAGCGGCTGGTCCGCGGCGATCGCCCGCTCGTTGCGGACGTAGCGGCGGTACCCGGCCAGCGCCGTCCCCAGGCCGGCCAGCAGCAGGCCGACCGACACCACCGACCCGCCGGCGGGGAAGCCGAGCTCCGGCACGAACTGCGTCATCGCCACCCCGCCGGCGACGAGCGCCAGCCCGGTGCGCAGCCAGGCGAGCAGGGTGCGCTCGTTGGCCAGGCTGAAGCGGTAGTCGGGGTGCGTCGGGGGGCCCGCGGGGGACGGCACGGCGGTCAGCGTAGGGCGAAGATCAAATGGGCGGCGGACGGCGCCGGGCGGCTACTAGCCTGGGGGTGAGGCGGCCGGCGACCGGCCGCCGGGACCGTGACGAGTGACTGAGGGATCGACGTGCCCAGCGGCAAGGTGAAGTGGTTCAACGCGGAGAAGGGCTTCGGCTTCCTGGCCCGCGAGGGCGGTCCGGACGTGTTCGTGCACAAGGACGCGCTGCCGGCCGGCACCGCCGAGCTCAGGCCCGGTCAGCGCGTCGAGTTCGGCATCGTCCAGGGCCGCCGCGGTGACCAGGCGCTGCAGGTGCAGGTGCTCGACCCGCTGCCCTCCGCCGTCGCCGCCAGCCGGAAGGAGCCGGACGTGATGGTCCCGATCATCGAGGACCTCATCAAGCTGCTCGACTCCACCTCGGCGAGCCTGCGCCGGGGCAGGTACCCGGACCGGCAGGTGGCGGGCAAGGTCGCCGCGGTCCTCCGCGCGGTCGCCGACGACCTGGACGCCTGAGAGGACCCCGCTGCCGCCCCACCGCTCGCAGGCTCGCGGCGGGGCCCTGCAGCAGGGCCGTCAGGGCGTGGTCGGGGCGCCCGTGGGGGCGCGGATGAAGCCGACCGGCCAGGCGCCGGCCAGGCCGCTGCACTCCTCGGTGTCGGCGTCCTCGACGACCACCAGGTAGAAGGTCGGCGGGACGACGTCGGAGCTGGTGATCCCGTCGAACTCCGCCGCGCCCCGGTCGACGTCGACGTCGCCGATCTTCTCCTGCAGCTGCTCGTCGAACACCTGGACGCCCCAGCCGGCCTCGGCGACCGACTCCGGCACCCGCAGCTCGATGGGGGTGTCCGGGGCGACCTCGATGATCGGCGGCGTGACCTGGTAGCGCTGCCCCTCCCCGGACAGGCAGTACTGGGTCGGGTCGACCTCGGTCTCGTCGCCGCCGGCGCGCACGGTGACCGGCGGCGCCGTCGACTCCGCCGAGCCGGCGCCCCCGCACCCGGTGAGCACCGCCAGCCCGCCGAGCAGCGCGAGCGCGGTCGCCGTCCTCACGTCCGGTCCTCCCGGTCGTTCGTGGTCCGCGACCGGTGGCTGCGCAGGCTCACCAGGACCAGGCCGACGACGAGCGCGAGCAGCGCCGCGGCGACGGTGAAACCGAGCCAGCCGGTGGGGGGCAGGGCCACCCCGAGCGCCCCGCCGGCGACCCAGGCCAGCTGCAGCCAGGTCTCCGAGCGGGCGAACGCCGACGCGCGCTGGGCGTCGGGCACCTCCCGCTGGACGATCGCGTCGAGTGCCGCCTTGCCCAGCGCGTTGGCGACCGCTGCCACCCCGGCCACGAGCGCGGCCATCGGCAGGCTGAAGAAGAAGGCCGCGACGACGGTGACCACCGCGGCGGCCCCCGCCGCCATGAGGACCACGGCGTCGGGGCCGGCGGTGTGCAGCCGGGAGCCGATCGCGGTGCCCAGCAGGCTCCCCGCGCCCGCGGCGGCTGCGATCGAGCCCAGCGCGAGCGTCGCCGGCCAGCCGCCGGACACCGTCGCCTGGACCAGGAACGCCGAGAAGATGGTCAAGAACCCGCCGAGGCCGCGCAGCGCCGCGGTGGCGCGCAGCGCCGTGACGACGTGCCGCGTGGTGGAGCGGCGTCGTCCGGGCGTGCCGATCGGCGCCGTGCGCAGCACGTCGACCGGCTCCTCGCCGACGGCGACGTCCACGTGCGCGGGCAGCCGGACGGCGAGGACGGCGGCCGCGGTGAACAGCGCGGCGGTGGCCCCCAGCTCCCAGCCGAAGCCGAGCAGCGCGGCGACCCCCGCCGCGAGACCGCCGCACACCCCGCCCGCGGCCAGGCCGAACACCGAGAGCCGGGCGTTGGCGGAGGTCAGCGACATGGCGGAGGGCAGGACACGGGGCACCACCGAGCCCCGCAGCACGTTGAAACCCTTGCTGAGCACCAGCACGCCGAGCGCGGCCGGGTACAGCGCGAGGCCGTCGTGGTGGACCGCCATCACCACCGCCAGCGCGGCACGCCCGGCGAGGCTCCCGGCCAGTGCCCAGCGCCGGCCGCGCTGCAGCCGGTCCAGCGCCGGGCCGATCACCGGGGCCACCACGGCGAACGGCACCATCGTCACCAGCAGGTAGAGGCTGACGTTCCACCGCTGCGCGTCCGCGGCCGCGGCGAAGAAGAGGGTGCCGACCAGGGACACGGCGATCATCGCGTCGCCGGCCATGTGCAGCGCGTTGACCCACAGCAGCCCGGACAGGCCGCTGTCCCCGGCGCCGTCGGCCCGGCCCGCCGCGCGGACCCGGCGCACCGCCGCCCCGGTGAGCTCGCGGCTGCGGGCGGCGGCGACCCGGGTGACGGTCACCTTCGGCGGGCGCGCACCCAGACCAGGGGCCCCCTGGTCAGCGGGCCCGGCCGCGGCGGTCCCGGGCACGGGCAGCGGCCGGGTCTGCGTGCGCCGGATGCCCATCGGGGAGGTCTCCACCCCGGGGTCGGCCGCGCCCCGCGCGGGCCGCCGGCGCAGGAACACGCGGGGACCGGGGGAGGCGGGCACGGCGACCATGGTGCCGCAGCAGGCTGTGCGACCGGGCCGGCGCGGTGTCCCGGACGGTCGCCGGTGCGCGGGCGAGGGCATCGAGGATGATGGGTGCCGTGTCCGACTCCGCCTTCGCCGCTGCCCCTGGCTCCACCCCGGACGACGTGCTGGCCGCGGCGGTCGAGCAGGCCCGGGCCGCCGCCGTGGACGTGGCCGCGGACCCCGCCGCCGTCGGCCCGCACCTCGGGGTGACCGCGGAGCCGCTCACCGATGAGGGCCCGGCCGGCCCGGAGCTCGGCCTCGTCGCCACCCACTCCTTCGCCGCCGCGCTGCCCGGCTACGACGGCTGGCACTGGGCGGTCACGCTGGCCCGCGCGCCGGACGCGGACGACGTCACCGTCGACGAGGTCGTGCTGCTGCCCGGCGACTCGGCGCTGCTGGCGCCGGCATGGGTGCCGTGGCACGAGCGGCTGCGCCCGGGTGACCTGTCGGTCGGCGACGTGCTGCCCTCCACCGAGGACGACCCCCGCCTGGTGCCCGCCTACCTGGCCGACGACGACTCCGCCGACGACCCGGCCGGCCGGGTCGTCGCCGAGGAGCTCGGCGTCGGGCGCGAGCGGGTGCTCTCCCCGGAGGGCCGGGCCGCGGCGACCGAGCGCTGGCGGGACGGCGACTTCGGTCCCCGCTCGGCGATGGCGCGGAACGCCCCCGGCCCGTGCGCCAGCTGCGGTTTCTGGGTCCCGCTCGCCGGGTCGCTGCGGCTGTCCTTCGGCGTGTGCAGCAACGCCTACACCCCGGCCGACGGGCACGTCGTCACCGCGGACTTCGGCTGCGGCGCCCACAGCGAGGCGACGCTGGAGCGCAGCACCGGCGGGCCCGCCGAGGTCGTCACGTCCGCCCGCTACGACACCGCCGACTTCGACGTGCTCTGAGCGGGTGCCCCGCCGCCCGGCCCGGGGTCAGCGGGGTCGCCACCGCCGGCGGACGGTCCACACGAGCGGGCCCGCGGCCAGCACCGCGCACCCGCCCACGGTGGAGGCCGGCGGGAGGCTGACGGCGACGACGAGGCAGCCGATCAGGCCGAGCACGGGAACGAGCCTGGTGCCGCGGTCCCGGCCGAGGGTCAGCGCCGAGGCGTTCGCGATGGCGTAGTACGCCAGGACGGCGACCGAGGAGAAGCCGATCGCGCCGCGCACGTCGGCGACCAGGACGACGGCGGTGACCACGACCCCGACGGCCAGCGTCGCGCGGTGCGGAACGCCGTGGCGGGGGTGGACGGCGTCGAGCAGACCGGGCAGGTGCCGGTCCCGGGCCATCGCGAACGCCGTGCGGGACACCCCGAGGACCAGGGCGAGCAGGGAGCCGAGCGCGGCGACCGCAGCCCCGGCGCGGACCACCGGAGCCAGCCAGTCCCACGGTGTGGCCTGCACGACGGCGACCAGGGGAGCGCTGGTCCCGGCAGTGCCGTCCGGGCCCAGGACGGCGAGCACGACGACCGCGAGGGCGGCGTAGACGACGAGCGTGATGCCCAGCGCCAGCGGGATGGCGCGGCGGATGGTGCGCGCCGGGTCGCGGACCTCCTCCCCGAGGGTGGCGATCCGGGCGTAGCCGGCGAACGCGAAGAACAGGAAGCCGGCTGCCTGCAGCACCCCGGTGATCCCGTGCCCGGTCGACGGGGACAGCTGCGCGGCCCGCGGGTGCCCTCCCGCCCATCCGGCGACCACGACCGTCGCCAGGACGGCGAGCACCACACCGACGACGAGCCGGGTGGCCCGGGCGCTCCGGTGCACCCCGCAGTGGTCCAGCGCGGTCACCCCGGCCACGGCGGCGACCGCGATCGGCCGGGCCAGGCCGGGAGCGGTGTGGTACCCGACGGTCAGGGCCACCGCCGCGCAGCTGGCGGTCTTGCCCACGACGAAGCTCCACCCGGCCAGATGGCCCCAGAACTCGCCGAGCCGCTCACGGCCGTACACGTAGGTGCCGCCGGACCGCGGGTAGAGGGCGGCCAGGCGCGCCGATGAGGTCGCGTTGCAGTAGGCGGCGGCGACGGCCAGCCCGAGCAGCAGCCCGGCACCGGCGACCTCCGCGGCCGGCGCGAAGGCGGCGAAGACGCCGGCGCCGAGCATCGACCCGAGGCCGATGACCACGGCGTCGCCGACCCCGAGCCGGCGGGCCAGCGGAGCCGGTCCCGCAGCGGCGGGCGGTGACGGGCGTGGAGCGGGCCCGGCGCCGTCCGGGCGGGGGCTCGGTTCGTCCATCGGATGGTCCTCGCGCTCTCGGTCCCGGCTCTCAGCGGCCCGCGGGCCGGGTGTCCAGCCGTGGGCCGTGATGCATCAATCCATCTTGATGCACTGGGTCCGGCGGCGGTACCGTCCGGTGCATGGCGCCCCCCGGGCTCCCCGCCGCTCCACCGGTCTTCGTGCGACTGGCCGCGCACCCGCTGCGCTGGCGGTTGCTCGCCGAGCTCGCGTGCAGCGACCTCCGGGTCCGCGAGCTGGTCGCCCAGGTCGACCAACCGCAGAACCTGGTCTCCTACCACCTGCGGCTCCTGCGCGACGGCGGCCTGGTCACCGCCACGCGCAGCAGCTCCGACGGCCGGGACAGCTACTACCACCTGGACCTGGACCGCTGCGCGGAGGAGCTGACCGCCAGCGGGGCCGCGCTGCACCCCGCGCTGCGCGGGCCCGGGGCGCCGCCGAGCCAGCCGGCGCCCCGACGTCGTGCCGTGCTGTTCGTCTGCACCGGCAACAGTGCCCGTTCGGTCACCGCCGAGGCACTGCTGCGCCACCACACCGACGGCACCGTGGTCGCGGCGAGCGCCGGAACCCGCCCCAGGCCGGCCCTGCACCCGCAAGCCGTCCGGGTGCTGCGCGAGCGGTTCGGCATCGACGTCGCCGACCAGCGACCCCGCCACCTGGACGACCTGGCCGGGCGCGCGTTCGACCAGGTCATCACCTTGTGCGACAAGGCCCGCGAGGCGTGCCCGGAGCTCCCTGGCCACCCGCGGCGGGCCCATTGGAGCGTTCCCGACCCGGCCGCGGCCGAAGACACCGGCGATGCCGGCCGGGCCGTCTTCGAGCGCACCGCCGCGGACATCGACACCCGCGTCCGACACCTGCTGTCCGTCCTCGCCGTCCCCGCCACCAGGAGGAACCGTCGTGACCCCACCTGAGCAGTACGCCAGCGTCCGGTACCTCGTCACCGACGTCCAGGCGGCGATCGACTTCTACACCGGCCACCTCGGGTTCACCCTCAACGGTCGCGGCGGGTCCGCCTTCGCCGACGTGGTCCGCGGCCCGCTGCGGCTCCTGCTCTCCGGACCCGCCAGCTCGGGCGCCCGCGCCACCCCCGACGATGCCGCGACCGCGGGCCGCAACCGCATCCACCTCGTCGTCGACGACCTGGACGCCGCGATCGAGCGGCTGCGCGACGCCGGTCTGCCCTTCCGCAGCGACGTGGTCACCGGCCCCGGGGGGCGCCAGGTCCTGCTCGCCGACCCCGACGGGAACCTGGTCGAGCTGTTCCAGCCCGCCCGACCAGCCACGACGTGACCACACCGACGTGAGCATGCCGACGTGAGCGACCCCGGCAGGTGCGACCGCCGTGCCCAGGCGGGCGCGCCCGGTCAGGCCGCGGCAGCCGGTCGGCCGGGCATCAGCGGTGGCCCTGCCAGCGCATGAGGCCCAGCCCCAGCCCGGCCAGCACGATCGCGCAGACGCAGGTCCAGGTCCACACCCGGTCCACGCGGTCACCCAGCACGAGCAACACCACCAGGGCCACCGCCCACAGCAGGGCGCCGAGCTGCACCACCCGGGCGGTGTCGACCTGCAGCGGCGGCGGCGAGGGGCGGGACGGCGCGGGCACGACCCGACCCTAGGCCCTGCGGCGCAGGTCACGGCGCTGCGACAGCTGATCTTCCTCCTCCTGTGTGGCACGCTGTCGCCGCTCGCAGCCACCCACGCCGGGCGGTCGGCCGGTGCCCGAGGCCCCGCGCCCACCCCGGCCGCGTCCCGAGGGGTCACCCATGCCCGACAGGTCCCGTCCCCACCGACCGTCCCCGTCGGGAACGCAATCGGCCGGCGACACCAGCGGCGAGGCGGTGCTCGACTCCTCGGCCCCCCGGCGCAGCCCCGGCCCGACGATCCGGCCGAAGAACGGCCTGGACCGCTACTTCCAGATCAGTGCGCGGCGGTCGACGGTCACCCGTGAGGTCCGCGGTGGGCTGACCACGTTCTTCACGATGGCCTACATCGTGGTGCTGAACCCGATCATCCTGTCCGGCGCGGACATCAACGGGACGACGCTGTCCTTCGCCTCCGTGGCCGCCGTGACCGCCGTCGTCGCCGGTGTGCTGACCGTGGCGATGGGCGTGATCGGCCGCTACCCGCTCGCCCTGGCCACCGGGCTGGGCATCAACGCGGTGGTCGCCGTCTACGCGGCGACCCAGCTGTCCTGGCCGGAGATCATGGGCCTGGTCGTCCTCGAGGGCCTGCTGATCATGGTCCTGGTGCTCACCGGTTTCCGGCGGGCCGTCTTCGAGGCCATCCCGCCCCAGCTGAAGACCTCCATCGCGGTGGGCATCGGTTTCTTCCTCACCATCATCGGGTTGGCCGACGCCGGGATCATCCGCCCCGGCAACCCGCTGATCAGCTTCGGTGACAACGGCGTGCTGGCCGGCTGGCCGATGCTGACCTTCGTCGTCGGCCTGCTGCTGACCAGCGTGCTCGTGGTGCGCCGGGTCAAGGGCGCCCTGCTCATCGGGATCATCGCCACCACGGTGTTCGCGATCGTCGTCGAGGCGATCGCCGGGGTCGGCCCGCGCTTCGGCGCCGACGGGGCGACCAACCCGCGGGGCTGGGCGCTGCAGGTGCCCACCTGGCCGGACACCTGGTTCGCCCTGCCGGACCTGTCCCTGATCGGGCAGTTCTCGCTGTTCGGCGGCTTCGACCGGATCGGCGTCATCGCGGCGCTGCTCATCGTCTTCTCGATCATGATCGCCGACTTCTTCGACACCGTCGGCACGGTCACCGCCGTCGGCGCCGAGGCCGGTCTGCTGGACGAGAAGCGCAACCTGCCCCGCTCCCAGCCGGTGCTGGTCGTCGACTCGCTGGCCGCGGCGGCCGGTGGCGCCGCGAGCGTCTCGTCCAACACCACGTACATCGAGAGCGCCGCCGGTGTCGGTGACGGTGCGCGCACCGGGCTGGCCAGCGTGGTGACCGGCATCGTCTTCCTGGTCGCCGCCTTCTTCACCCCGCTGGTGCAGGTCGTGCCCTCCGAGGCGGCCGCACCGGTGCTGGTGATCGTCGGCGCGATGATGATCAGCCAGGTGCGCGAGCTGGTCCTGGACGACATGTCCCTGGTCATCCCCGCGTTCCTGACGATCGCGCTGATGCCGTTCACCTACTCCATCACCAACGGCATCGGGGCCGGGATCGTCAGCTACGTGCTGCTGCGCGTGGCCACCGGACGCGGCCGGGACGTGCACCCGCTGATGTGGGTGGTGGCGGCCGTGTTCGTCGTCTACTTCGCGCTCGACCCGATCCAGCAGCTCTTCTGAGGAAGGACCCCCTGCCCGCCCCGGAGGAGCGGGGCGGGCGGGGGGCCGGTCGTTAGGTAGGCTACGGAGCGTGGGCAGGACGACGCTGGACACCGCGGTGCTGGCCCATGACCTCCGGCTGGCCGTCATGCGGTTCTCCCGACGGCTGCGCAACCAGCGCGTCGACACGTCGGTGACCCTCACCCACCTGGCCGCGCTCTCGACGCTCAAGCGGCACGGGCCGATGAGCCCCGGTGAGCTCGCCGGCCACGAGCGGGTGCAGCCGCCGTCGATGACCCGCGTGGTGGTCGCGCTGGAGTCCAAGGGCCTGGTCACCCGGACGCCGCACCCGACCGACGGCCGGCAGGTCGTCATCGACCTCACCCCGGCGGCCGAGGAGCTGCTGGTCGAGGAGGTCCGCGCCCGGGAGGCGTGGCTGACCGGCCAGCTGCAGCAGCTGACCGCCGAGGAGCGCAGCACCCTGCGCGAGGCCTCGACGATCATGGACAAGCTCGCCAGTGGGTGACCCCCACGCCCGCTGAGCCACCACCCCGGCGGACCGGCATGTTCCGGTCGCTGAGCGTCCCCAACTTCCGGCTCTACGTCTCGGCCAACCTGGTCAGCCAGATCGGCACCTGGATGCAGCGCATCGGCCAGGACTGGCTGGTGCTGCAGCTGTCCGAGGACAGCGGCGTCGCCCTGGGGGTGACCACGGCGCTGCAGTTCGGTCCCACCCTGCTGTTCAGCTTCTACGGCGGCGTGCTCGCCGACCGGTACGACAAGCGCCGGATCCTGCTGCTCACCCAGACCGTGATGGGCCTGCTCGCCCTGGGGCTGGGCCTGCTGGTCGCCGCGGACGCGGCCGCGCTGTGGCACGTGTACGTGCTGGCCGCGGCGCTCGGCGTCGCCTCCTCCCTCGACACCCCGGCCCGGCAGTCGTTCGTCTCGGAGATGGTCGGCCCCGAGCACCTGGCCAACGCCGTCAGCCTCAACTCCACCGCCTTCAACGCCGCCCGGCTGATCGGCCCCGCGGTGGCCGGCGCGCTGATCGCGGCCTCCGGCGGCGACACCGCCCCGGCCTTCCTGGTGAACGCGGGCAGCTTCGCCACCACGATCACCGCGCTGCTGTGCATGCGCACCGCCGACCTGCGGCCCAGCGCGCCCGTGCCGCGGTCCCGGGGGCAGCTCCGCCAGACCGTCGCCTACACCCGGCAGCACCCCGACCTGCTGCTGGCCATGCTGCTCGCGTTCACCGTGGGCACCTTCGGCTTCAACTCCCAGATCACCATCGCGCTGATGGCGCGCGAGGTGTTCGACCTGGGCGCCGGGGCGTTCGGCCTGCTGTCCACCGCGTACGCCGTCGGGTCGCTCAGCGGCGCGCTGCTGTCGACCCGGCGCAGCCGGCGGCCCCTGCAGCGCTTCCTGGTCGTCTCGGCCGTCGTCTTCGGCGTGCTGCTCGTGGTCAGCGGGCTCATGGGCACCTACTACGCGTTCGCCGCGGTGCTCGTCCCCACCGGCGCGGCCGCGCTGGTGTTCAGCGTGGCCTGCAACAGCTTCGTCCAACTGGGCGTCGAGCCGCAGATGCGCGGCAGGGTGCTCGCGCTCTACTTCATGTGCTTCATGGGCGGCACACCCGTCGGTGCGCCGCTGATCGGCTGGGTCTCCGAGCAGTTCGGCGCCCCGTGGGGCCTCATCGGTGGCGGGCTGGTCTGCGTGGTCGTGGCGGCCGGCGCCGGCGCGGTCCTGTCCCGCGGCCGGCACGTGCGGCTTGAGCTGCACGTCGTCCCGCCGAGCCTGCAGCTGCACGTCGCCCCGGCGGGTCCGGACGGCGCGACGGCAGCCCTGGCCGACGAGGCCGACGGCGAGGTCCCGGGCGAGCAGCCGTCCCGTGACCGGGTGCGCCGACCCGCGAGGTGACCGGTTGCGTTGAGCCGGTCACGTTGTGATCAAGGTCCCGGGAGTCGTACGGTCCACCCGTGCCCTCGGGAGGGTGGGTCTCCGCGGACGTCGGGACGTCGCTGCTGCGTCTCGGCGGTTCTGGCGCGCTCGTGATCGGCGGCTGCGCGGTGCTCGTGCTCGTCCTGCGGTGGCTGACCGGTGAGCTGCTGCGCCAGTGGGCGCGCCGGCGCCGCCGTCGCTCCCTGCCTCGCCACCCCGAGCGCCACCCGTCGCCCGCGCTCGCCCAACGCCGCGCCCGGCACCCCTCCGCGCACCACTCGACCGGTCCGCAGCCGGTGGCCCCTCCGCAGACCGGCCCGCGGCCGGTGTCCCGGCCGCGCCGCCCCATCGAGGTCGTCGCCGCCGACCTGCGCCGGCTCACCCGCGAGCTGGCGGTCGTGCCCGGCGGCGGACCGATGACACGGCGCAGCGGGCTGCTGGCCGCCTACGACGACGTGCTCGCCGAGGCCGCCGAGCTCCTGGAGGTCGCCGAGCAGCTCAGCACCTCGCCCCCGGCCGCGCGGGAGCCTGAGCGGCGCCGGCTGCTCGCCCTGCTGTCAGCCCGCGGGCTGGTGGTGGGCGACTGAGCAGCTCCGCCGTCCCGGCGTCGGCGGGCCGGCTGTTCCTCGCCGTCGACCCCTCGCCGGCGGCGGTGGCGGCGCTCGACTCCGCGCTGGAGCCGCTGCGCGCCGTGCCCGGTGGTCCGCGCTGGACCCCGCCGGAGCGCTGGCACCTCACCCTGGTCTTCCTCGGCGACGTCCCGGCGGCGGCGCTCGAGCCGCTGGTGGGCGCGGTCGCCCCGGTGGTCGCGGCGACGCCGCCGCTGGCGCTGCGGCTCGCGGGGGGTGGGCGCTTCGGCTCGCGCCGTCGTCCGGCGGTCTTCTGGGCCGGGCTGGACGGCGACGTGCGGCTGCTCGCCGACCTCGCCCGCCGCCTCGCCACAGCGGTGCGGGGCGTCGGCCTGCCGGTGGAGGAGCGGCCGTTCCGGGCGCACCTCACGGTGGGCCGCTGGCGCCCGGGGCGGCCCGCGGACGGCGACCTGCCCGAGCGGCTGGCCGGCACCCGCGGACCGGCATGGCCGGTGACCGAGGTGGTGCTCTGGCGCAGCCGGCTGGGCCCGGCGCCCCGCTACGACCGGGTCGCCGCCTGGCCGGTCGGCTGAGTCGTCTAGGACCAGTCGCCCAGGACCGAGTCCTCACGGCTGGTCTCCCAGCCGGCGTCGATGGTGCCCAGGCACAGCCGGGCGACGGACAGCCCGCTGCGCCCCGGGTGCGGCTGGTCCAGGGGGCGAGCCTGGCACCCTGTCCGTCGTGCCGCAGACCGCCCCGTCCACCGCGTTCGACACCGCCACCGCCGTCACCCGCTCCGCGGGCGGAGGGCTGGTCGCGGAGCTCGACCCGGGCTGGGACGTCGGCGGCGGCGTGCTCAACGGCGGATACCTGCTCGCCGTCGCCGCCCGGGCAGCGGTGCTCGAGTCCCCGCACGTGCACCCGGTCGCGCTGTCGGCCAGCTACCTGCGTGCGCCGTCGGCCGGGCCCGCGTCGCTCACCGTCGTCCCCGGCCCCGCCGGCCGCACGCTGGCGCACGCCTCCGTCGTCCTGTCCGACGCGGCCGGCCCGGCGCTGACCGTGCAGGCGACGACGGCGACGCTCGGGGACGACGCCCCGTCGTACGCCGCGCCGATGCCGGCGGCCACCCCGGTCGAGCAGTGCGTCTCGATCGCCGGCAACGCGCACCTGGCGCCGTCCGCCGTCAGCGTCCCCGGGCTGTCCCGCCGGGTGGAGACCCGGCTGGACCCGCTGACGTCGGGCTGGGCCGTCGGCCGGCCGGGGGAGGAGCCGCTGATGCGGGCCTGGCTGCGCTTCGCCGACGACCGGGAGCCCGACCCGCTCGCGCTGGTGACCTTCGCCGACGCGCTGCCGCCGACGAGCTGGGCGCTGGGCCGGTTCGGCTGGGCGCCGACGGTGCAGCTGCAGGTGCTGGTGCGGGCGCTGCCGGCGGCGGGCTGGTGCCTGGTCGAGGCCCGGGCGGGGGAGATCGCCGGTGGCTGGCTCGACGAGGACTACCGGATCTGGGACGCCACCGGCCGGCTGGTCGCGCAGAGCCGACAGCTCGCCCGGGCGCCGCGGTCCTGACCGGGGTCGGGCCGGTCCGCGGGCGAGGTCAGGAGCGCACCGGCTCCGGCCGGCCGGCCGGCGAGGGCGCGCTCTCCCAGGTGCCCGCCGCCGGGTGAGGGCCGGCGAGCCGCCGCGCGAGGACCAGGGCGGACACGAAGAGCCCGAGGGCGAAGGTCAGCTCCGGCCACTCGCCGAAGGTGACGACCGGCCCGATCTCGACCGAGGACACCCAGATGAAGCGGATCGCCCGGTAGGCGAAGAGCAGCCCGAAGCAGGTGGTGACGAACAGCGGCGGGGACAGCAGCCGCAGCACCCGGGCGCGCACCAGCGGCCGCTCCGTGCGGGTCAGCCACGGCAGCACGAGCCCCGCCGCGCCGAGGACCAGCTGCAGCCAGTTGCCGATCCGCTGCACCGGGAACGCGGTGATGTTGTGGAGGTTGGTCTCGTTCTGGTGGTTCACCGCGGCCAGCTCGCTGGGCGTGCTCCAGTCGAAGATCCGCTGTCCCCAGGAGATCTCCTCACCGGCGATGCCGAAGATCCCGAGCGCGCCGATGGCCAGCAGCAGGCAGCCGACCCGGTCCCCGCGCCGGGCCGACCGCCAGCCGGCGACGGCGAAGAGCACCGAGGCCAGGGCGAACAAGGTGACCTGGACCCACTCGAGGGGCCCGTCCTCCCGCACGAGCCCGGTGAACAGCGGGCGGTGCAGGAGGGTCGCCGCCACGACGACGGCGCCGACGACCGGCAGCCAGAGGACCGACCGGGAGATCCGCCGGTCCACCCCTTCGACCCGGGCGTCGCGGTCGACCTCCCGCAGGGTCGTGTGGGTCAGCGTGGCGATGCTCGTCACCGGTGGTCTCCTCAGGTCCGTGCCACCCGGAAAGCGTCGTGTGCATCGAGCAGCGCACAAGGATGTCCACCGGCGATCCGGCGGGAGAAGTGCTGCCCGGTCCACGCCACCCGCCCGGGTGATCGGCGGGGACCCGGCAGGAGGAGCGCCCCTCAGGCGTCTTGGCGCAGGACGGTGGCCGGGTCGGCCCGGTCGGCGGCGCGCTGCGCGTAGAGCGCCGCGAGCGCCGCGACGGCGAGGACGACGACGGCGCCGCTCGCCACGGCCGCCTCCGGCAGGTCGAGCAGCGGGGTCGGCGGCCGCAGCAGGTCGACGTCCAGCCGCCGGTACACCAGCGTCACCGCGGCGGCGGCGAGCACGTTCCCGAGCACCAGCCCGGCGACCGCCACGCCGGCGAGCTCGGCTCCCAGCGACCGCAGGTGCGCGGTGCGGGCCAGCCCCATCCGGCGGGCCATCACGTAGCCCGAGACCCGGCTGCGGGAGCGCGCCTCCAGGTACAGCAGCAGCCCGCCGACGGCGATCACCCCCACGAACACGGCCAGCGCCGAGAGGTAACCGAAGGTCCAGGTGATGCCGAGGAAGTTCGCGTTGGTCTGGACGAGCCCGGGCTCGATCTGCCGGCTCACCCGGCCGCCGGCGTCGACCAGGGCGTCGATCGCCGGCCCGGCCGGGCCGTTGGTCCAGATCTCGGCGACCGGCGCGGCCCCGGCGGTGCGCTGCACCTCCGGCAGGCGGTCGGCCGCGACCAGCACCACCGGCCCGGCGCCGCGGTCGCCCGGCAGCACGCGGGCCCGCGCGACCACCTCCGCGGGCACCGGCAGCCGGCCCAGCCGCAGGTCCGGATCGCCGGCGGGCAGGCCGGCGGCGACCACGGGGACCCGGCCGTCCACCGCCGGGCCGTCGAGGGCGGCGGCGAGGTCGGTCAGCGGCTCGTCGGCGAACGAGTCGTCCCAGAACGCGGTCCCGGCGAACGTGCCCGGGTCGACGGCGAGCACCTGGACGTCGGTCCGGCGCCCCTCGACGGCCGCGCTGCCCGCGTAGCGGACCACGTAGGTGCCCACCGCGGGGACGGCCGGCGGCGGCGCGAACCGGGAGACCGAGGTGACCGCCCGGGCGGCCCCGATCTGCACGCCGACCTTGGCGTCCAGCGTCGCCCGGGAGCTCGTCGTCAGGGTCGCGGTGTACCCCAGGACGGCGACCGGCAGGGTCACCGCGACCAGCAGCGTCGCCGTGGCCAGGCGGGCGGCGGCCAGCCGGTTGACGGCGAGGAAGACCGCGGGCGAGCGGCGCCCGGCCCACCGGCGCAGCCGCGGGAGCAGCGCGGTCAGCAGCCGGCCCAGCAGCACGGCCGCCCCGGCCGTGGCCAGCAGCGGGAAGGCGACCAGCAGCCCGTTGACCTGGGCGACGCCGCCCTCGCTGACGACGGCGTCCCGGTCCTGCAGGAGCACCCAGCACCAGGCGGCCGCACCCAGCAGCGCCAGTTCCCAGGGCACCCGGGCCGGCCAGTGCGGGCCGTGCCCCAGCGGCCGCTCGGCCGTGCTGCGGGCCCGGAGCCCGGCGACGACGGCGGCGGCCCCCAGCCCGACGACGAACGCGGCGACCCCCGCCCAGGCGGCGGCCGTCGTCGCGGAGGGGTCGAGGTCGTCGGCCGGGCCAAGGGCCGCGATCAGCAGCCGGGACCCCGCCCAGCCCAGCGCGGCGCCGGCCAGCGCGGGCAGCCCGAGCTCCAGCGCCGCCTTGCCGGCCAGCGGCACCGGCCCGACGCCGCGGGCGGCCAGCAGCCGCACCTCGGCGGCCCGGCGGTCGGCCCAGAAGCTGCCGGCCGCCGCCACGAGCACCAGGGCGAGCAGTGCGCCGGCCACCGCGACCGGGACGACCGGCCCGCGCAGCCCGGACTCGATCCGCTGCCCGCCGTCCAGGGCCGCGGCGAGCCGGTCGTCGACCCCGCCGCCGGTCCAGGTCGGCGGGGGAGCGGCGGTCGCGGCGACCAGCGCCCGGTCCGCCTCGTCGAGCAGCTCCCGGGTGCGGGCGGCGGTCAGGGACGCGGCGTCGGTGGGCACCTGCTCGAACACCGTGAGGAACCCGGCGCCGACGGCGACGCGGGAGAACGTCGCCTCGTCGGTGGCCAGCGCCAGGGCCGGCGGGGGGACGTCGCTCGAGGCCCGGTTGAGGAAGAGGTCGTCCCAGTCGCACCAGTAGGCGCCCGGGTCGGTCTCGAACAGGTCGGTGTAGATGCCGGTGACGGGGACCGGCACCCCGGACAGGGTGATCTCCTCGCCGACGGCGGCGTCGGCGGCCGTGGCGTAGGAGGCCGGCAGCCACACGCCCGGGCCGGGCGTGGAGTCGAGCACCTCGACGTGGCCGGGGACGTCGGGCCGCCACAGCAGGGTGGCCGGCTGGCTCACCGCCTCGCCGGTCGGCGACCGGACGAGCATCCCCGACTGCTGGTTGCCGCTCACGCCCAGCGACCGGTCGACGAGCAGCACGCGCCGGCTCTCCCGGCCCTGCGCGGCCCAGCCCCGCCGCAGCACGTCGGCGTCGGCGGCGACCTGCTCCGGGGACCGGCCGGCCAGGTCGCTGAGGCTCCCGCCGGTCGTCCGCCAGCCGGCCTCTGCGCACTGCGGCGCGAGCTGCTGCTGCAGCGCGGCGGAGCGGGCCGAGGAGAGGAAAAGCGGCGCGGACGCCAGCGCGCAGGCGAGGATCGCGGTGGTCACCACGACCGCGACCACCGCGGCCGGCTGCCGCAGCCCGAGCAGCGGCGCGCGGGTCCAGGGCGCCAGCCGCCACAGGGCGGCCCGCCGTCCTGCCGACCCCGCCGTCGTCCCGCTCCGCCGCGAGCGGGTCAGCTCGCTCACCGTGGTGGGCCCTCGGTGATCCGCCCGTCGCGCATCGACAGCACCCGGTCGGCGCGCGCCCAGGCGATCTCGTCGTGCGTGGCGACCAGCACGGCCGCGCCGTCCCGGGCGGCGGCGACGACGGCGTCGAGCAGCCGGTCGGCGGAGTCGCGGTCCTGGTGGGCGGTGGGCTCGTCGGCCAGCAGCACGCCCGGGCGCAGCAGCAGCGCGCGGGCGACCGCGGCCCGCTGCTGCTCGCCGAGTGAGGCCTGGGAGGGGTAGCGGTCGGCGAGGTGGTCGAGGCCGAAGTCGGCCAGCAGGGCGGCGGCGCGTCCCTGCTCCGCGGCGGCGGTGCCGCGCAGCCGGGCCGGGAGCAGCACGTTGTCCAGCAGGCTCAGCTCGGCGACCAGGCCCAGCGCCTGGGGGACGAGCGCCAGCTCGGGCCAGCCGAGGGTGTCCGGACGGCGGTCGGCCGGCAGCCCGGAGTACGCCAGCCGTCCCGCGTCGGCGGTCTCCCAGCCGCACAGCAGGGCCAGCAGCGTGCTCTTGCCCGAGCCCGACGGCCCGACCAGCGCGACGAGCTCCCCGGCTGCCACGGTCAGGTCCACGCCGGCCAGGGCATGGACGGTCTCGGCGTCGCGCCGGTACCGCTTCACCAGGCCGGTGCCGGTGAACCCGCCGGTCACCCCTCCACCAGCCGGCCGTGGTCGAGGCGGACGAAGCCGTCGGCGATCGCCATCACCCGGGGGTCGTGCGAGGACAGCACGAAGCCGACGCCGCTCGCCGCGAGGTCCTCCATCGCTCCCAGCACCCGCTCGGCGGCCGCGGTGTCGAGCTCGGCCGTCGGCTCGTCGGCCACCACCAGCGCCGGGTCGCCGACCACGCCGCAGGCCACGGCGAGGCGTTGCTGCTCGCCGCCGGAGAGCTGGGCGGGGTGGTGGTCGGCCCGGTCGCGGAGACCCAGCCGGTCGAGCAGCGCCAGCGCCGCGTCGGGGCCCACCGGTGCGCCGCGCAGCTGGGCCGCCACGCGGACCTGGGCCACCGCGTCGAGGTAGGGGAGCAGGTTGTCCCCGGGCCGCTGGAACAGGTAGGCCACCTCGCGCCGGCGCAGTCGGCGGCGCGCCCGCGCGCGCAGCCGGTCGACCCGCTGCCCGGCGACGAGCACCTCGCCCCGGTCGGGGGAGTCGATGCAGGCGAGCAGGCGCAGCAGCGAGGACTTGCCCGAGCCGGACGGCCCGACCACGACGGTGACCCGGGCCCGGGGGACGGCCAGCGTGACGTCGTCGAGCGCGGTCACCGACTCGGTCGCCGTCCGGTAGGTCTTCCCGACGCCCCGGCACGCCGCGGCCGGGGTCAGGTCGGCCGGAGCGGTGAAGACGGGGGCGGCCAGCGGGTCGTCGGCCAGGCGGAACCCCTCGGGACCGGTCATCGAGCGGAGCTTAGGGCCCGCCGAGCCACGTCCCGGGGCACCTCGACCCGCCGGTCCCGGCACTGCCGGGACGAGCCGGGTCCGTCAGCGCAGGGCGGCCGCGAGCGCCGAGCCGAGGGCGTCGCCGGACCGCCAGGCCCCCTCCACCTTCGACGGCGCGGACCAGCCGTCCCCGCAGAGGCCGATGCCCCCGTCGAGCGCGAACGGCGCCTCCCGGGGCGCCGTGGGGCGGGCGTGGCTCCACCGGTGCACGTGGGTCCAGGCCGGCTCCTCGGCGATCCCGAGCATCCGGCGCACCGCTCCGGCCACCTGGGGCCCGGCGGCACCGGGGTCGTCGAGGTGCCGGGCGGCGAACGCGGCGGTGGTGTGGGCCACGAGCACGGGCGCGCCGTCCCCGCGCCGGTCGCCGTCGTCGGCGACCCACTCCAGCACCGGGTGGTCGTGCACGAAGGCGCCGTGCAGGTCCGCGGGCCACTGCCGGGCCGGCCAGCCCAGTGCGACGGCCAGGGCCGGCTGCCAGGAGCCGGGGTCCAGCGCCCGGGCCACGGGGGCGCCGGGTGCGAGCAGCCGCGCGGCCTGCGGGTCGGGCATCGCGAGGACGACCGCGCCGACCGGCTCCGCGTCGACGGCGGGGCCTGCGGTCACCGTGGTCACGGCGCGTTCCTGTTCGACGTCCAGTTCCCGCGCGAGGTCGACGACCAGCGTGCGCAGCCCGCCGGGCGTGCCGAAGCGCAGCGGGCCGGTCGTGGTCCGCTCCAGCCCGTCCGGGCCGGCGACGGCGAACGTGTCGGTCCAGGGGGCGGCCAGCCCGCGCCGGACCCAGTCCGCCACCACCGCCTCGAACGGGGAGCCCGGGGAGGCGGTCAGGTACGAGGCGCCGAGGTCGACCGGCCGCCCCGCCAGGGTCCGGCCGCCCATCCGGCCCCCGGGGCGGCGGCCCCGGTCGACCACCCGCACCGGCACCCCGGCCGCCCTGAGGGCGCGGGCGCAGGCGACGCCGGAGATGCCGGCGCCCACCACGGTCGTCGTCTCGTCGCCCACGGCTCCGATCCTGCGGGTCCCCGTCCGGTACCGCCCGCCGGGCGACCGGGATGATCGTCGGCGTGCCCGTCGAGCCCGAGCTGATCACCGACCCGGCCGACGAGCGGGTCGCCGACTTCCGCGACCTGGTGGCCGGGGACCGCCGTCCCGGCACGGAGCGGGGCACCGGACCGGTCATCGTGGAGGGCGTGCCGGCCGTGCAGCGGCTGCTGGCCTCGCCGTACCGGGTGCGCGCGGTGTTCGGCGTCCCCGGCCGGGTGGCCGCGCTGGACCTGCCCGACGGCGTCCCGGCCTACGAGGCGGACAAGTGGGTGGTCTCCGACGTCATCGGCTTCCGGCTCACCCGGGGCGTGGTGGCCTCGGCCGACCGCCGCCCGCCCGCCGACCTGGACGCGCTGCTCACCGGGCCGGACCCCGCCGCACCGCGGCGACTGGCCGTGCTCGAGGCGCTCAACGACCACGAGAACCTCGGCTCCATCGCCCGCTCCGCGGTCGCGCTGGGGGTCGACGGGCTGCTGCTGGACCCGCAGTGCGCCGATCCGCTGTACCGGCGGGCGGTGCGGGTCTCCATGGGGCACGTCCTGGCCCTGCCGTTCGCCGTCCTGCCGGACTGGCCGGGCGGTCTGGCCCGCCTGCACGCGGCCGGCTACCTCACCGTGGCGCTCACCCCGGCCGAGGACGCCGTCGACCTGGCCGCGGTCGACCCGGTGGCGCACCCGCGCACCGCCGTCCTGCTCGGTGCGGAGGGGCCGGGGCTGACCCCTGAGACCCAGGCCGCCGCGCGGGTGCGGGCGCGGATCCCGATGAGCAGCGGCGTGGACTCCCTCGGTGTGGCCGCCGCCGCCGCGGTCGCCTTCGCCGCCCTGCGGTCGTGACGTGCTGGAGCGGCCCCCTTGCAGGGTCCCGCCGCGAGCGTGCGAGCGGTGGGGGGCAAGGGGGTCCTTCATCAGCCGCGGAGCGAGAGCCGGGCGAGCGCGGCGCGCGCCTGCTCGGCGAACTGCGGGTTGCACATCAGGTCGTAGCGGGCGGCCACCACCTGGCTGGTGCTGGTGAAGTCGCGCCGGCCGCGGGTGGCCGAGTAGCCGACGGCGCCGAACACCGCGCCGAACACCAGACCGATGAGCAGGCCGGTGACGACCGACCCCACCCAGCTGCTGCCGTCGGGGGCGAAGATGCCCAGCAGCAGGCCGACGAACAGGCCGAACCAGGCGCCGCTGGCGGCACCCGCGCCGATCGCCCGGCCCCAGCTGAGCCGGCCGGTGACCCGCTCGACCATCCGCAGGTCGCTGCCGATGATCGTGACGTTCTCCACCGGGAACTTCTCGTCGGACAGGAAGTCGACCGCTCGCTGGGCTCGCTGGTAGTCCTCGTAGGAACCCACCTGCACGCCACCGAGGGGCATGGACACCGAAGCTGACACGTCCGTCTCCGTTCGCAAGGGTCTGGCGGGACGACCGGAGGACCCGGCCGTCGCCCTGCCACCTGGAACGACCACCGGGAAGGCGCTGTTCCACCGGCTCCTACAGCCGGGTCGGTCGGCCTCCCTGCAGGGTCCCGCCGCGAGCGTGCGAGCGGTGGGGGGCAAGGGGGCCTTCCTCAGACCAGGCTGTCGACCCAGGCGCGGTGCAGGTCGGCGAACCGGCCGCCGCCGCCCACCAGCTCGGCCGGCGGGCCGTCCTCGACGATCCGCCCGGCGTCCATCACCAGCACCCGGTCGGCGATCTCCACGGTGGACAGCCGGTGCGCGATGATCAGCGCGGTCCGGTCGGCCAGCAGCGTCTGCAGCGCCCGCTGCACCAGCCGCTCGCTGGGCACGTCGAGGGAGCTGGTGGCCTCGTCCAGCACCAGCACGGCCGGGTCGGCGAGGAACGCGCGGGCGAAGCCGACCACCTGCCGCTGCCCCGCCGACAGCCGCCCGCCGCGCTTGTGCACGTCGGTGTCGTAGCCGTCGGGCAGCGCCCGGATGAAGGTGTCCGCGCCGATCGCCCGCGCCGCGGCCTCGATCTCCGCGCGGCCGGCGTCGGGCCGGCCGAAGGAGATGTTGTCCGCGACGGAGCCGGTGAACAGGAAGCCCTCCTGGGTCACCATCACCACGGCCCGCCGCAGGTCGGCGTCGGCGATCCGGTGCAGCGGGACGCCGTCGAGCCGGACCTCGCCCTCCAGCGGGTCGTGGAAGCGGGCCGCCAGCCGGGCCAGGGTCGACTTGCCGGCCCCGGTGACGCCGACCAGCGCCACGGTCTGCCCGGCCGGGATCCTCAGGTCCAGCCCCGGCAGCACCGTCGCCCCGCCGTAGCCGAACCGCACGCCGTCGAAGACCAGCTCGCCGGCCGCGTCCCGCACCGGCACCGGGTCGGGGGGCTCGGGCACCGTCGAGCGCTCCTCCAGCACCCCCGACAGCTTCTCCAGCGCCGCGTTCGCCGACTGGTAGCTGTTGTAGAAGATCGCGATGTCCTGCAGCGGGTCGAAGAACCGGCGCAGGTACAGCAGGAACGACACCAGGACGCCGACCGCCAGGTCGCCGTCCATCACCCGCAGCGCGCCGTGGCCGAGCACCGCGACGGTGACCAGGTTGCCGATCAGCGTCACCGCCGGCATGAACACCGCCACCAGCCAGAAGGCCCGGTGGTGGGCCTGCCGGTTGTCCTCGTTCAGCGCGGCGTGCAGCTGGTCGTTGCGGCCCTCCCGGCGGAACGCCTGCACGGCCCGGATGCCGCCGAAGGTCTCGGTGAACTGCACGATCAGCGCGGCCACGGTCTGCCGGGTGCGCCGGTAGGCGACCGTCGAGCTGCGCTGGAACCAGCGGGCGAGCAGGAACAGCAGCGGGAAGCCCAGCAGCGCGACCAGCCCCAGCGGCAGGTCGAGCACCAGCAGGACGACGCCGATCGCGAGCACGCTGAACAGCGCGGTCAGCAGCCCGTCGAGCCCCTCGTCGAGCAGCTCGGCGAGCGCCTCGACGTCACTGGTCAGCCGGCTGATCGTCTTCCCCGAGGTGTACCGCTCGTGGAAGGACAGCGGCAGCTGCTGCACGTGCCGGAACACCCGCCGCCGCAGGGTCAGCAGCACCTCCTGACCGACCCGGCCGGAGCCCATCAGGAACACGTAGCGGAGCCCGGTGTCGGCCAGCGCGGCGCCGACCATCGCCAGGGTCACCCAGACCAGCGGCCCGGCGTCCCCGGCCAGCAGCGCCGGGACGGCGGAGTCGATGCCGACCCCGACGAGGAACGGGCCGGCCAGCCAGGCCAGGTTCTGCGCGGTCAGCACGGCCAGCAGCGCCCACAGCGCGCGGCGGTGCGGGCGCAGCAGCTCGCCGAGCAGCCGCCGGGACCGGCCGCGCAGGAAGGAGCTCGCCGAGGCGCTGAGCTCGTCGGCGTCCTCGGTGGCGACGCCCCGCCAGTCGGCGTGCGCGTCGGCCGGCGCGCCGTGCCCCGTGGTCCCGGCCGCTCCGGAGCCGGGCGTGGTCATCCCCGTCCTCCCTCGCCCGCGCCGGCCAGCTCCGACTGCGACGCCAGCAGTTCCCGGTAGACCGGCACCTCGGCGAGCAGGTCCGGATGCCGCCCGACCGCGGTGATCCGGCCGTGCTCCAGCAGGGCCACCCGGTCGGCGAGCAGCACCGTGGAGGCGCGGTGGGCGACCACCAGCGCGGTGGTCGCGGCGAGGACCTCGCGCAGCGCCCGCTCGACCAGGGCCTCGGTGTGCACGTCCAGCGCCGACAGCGGGTCGTCGAGGACCAGCACCGACGGCCGGCCGAGGACCGCCCGGGCCAGCGCGAGCCGCTGGCGCTGACCGCCGGACAGCGACAGGCCCTGCTCGCCGATCCGGGTGTCCAGCCCCCAGGGCAGCTCGTGCGCGAACTCCGCCTGGGCCACCCGCAGCGCCTCGGCGACCTCCTCCTCGGTCGCGTCCGGCCGGCCGAGGGCCACGTTCTCCCGGACGCTCATCGAGAACAGCGTCGCGTCCTCGAACGCCGTCGCGACCACGCTGCGCAGCTGGGCGAGCGGCAGGTCGCGGACGTCGTGCCCGTCGAGCGTGACCCGCCCACCGGTGACGTCCTGCAGCCGGGCGACCAGGGAGGTCATCGTCGTCTTGCCCGAGCCGGTGGCGCCGACCAGGGCGACCGTCTCACCGGGGGCGACCTCGAGGTCGACGTCGGTGAGCACCGGGGAGCCCGCGCCGGGGAAGCGGAAGCCGACGTGCTCGAAGCGCAGCCGCGCCGGGGTGCCGACCGGCCGGGGCACCGCGCCGGGACGGTCGGTGACGGTCAGCGGGGCGTCGAGCAGCTCCCCGATCCGGTCGCAGGCGCTGGCGGTCTCCTGCGCCTGGGCGAGCAGGAAGCCCAGCGACAGGATCGGCCACAGCAGCACGGTGAAGAGCGCGACGAAGCCGACCAGCCCGCCGACGGTCAGCGCTCCGCTGCCCACGGCCAGCGAGCCGCCGACCAGGATGACCGCCAGCGTGACCTGCGGGTGGAACTCGAACAGGCACCAGATGAGCGCCAGGGTGCGCACCTTGCCGAGCTCGAGCTCGCGCAGCCGGACCGCCTTGCGGTCGTACCGCCCGAAGACCAGCCCGCTGCGGCCCAGCGACCTGACCACCCGGACGCCCTGGACGGCCTCCTCCACGTCGGTGGCGAGGTCGCCCTGCTCGTCCTGCACCCGCCGGGACTGCTCGTTGTACCGCGCCTCCCAGCGCGACCCGACGAGCACCAGCGGGAGGCTCGTGGCCAGCACCGCCACGCCCAGCGGCCAGTGGGCGAGCACCAGCATCGCGCTCACGACGACGCAGGTGACCAGGTTGACCACGAGGAAGACCGCGCCGAACCCGACGAACCGCCGGACGGTGGTCACGTCGGAGGTCGCCCGGGACAGCAGCTGCCCCGAGGACCAGCCGTCGTGGAAGGCGACCGGCAGCCGCTGCAGCCGCCGGTACAGGGTGTCGCGCAGGTCCCGCTCGATCTGCAGGCAGCTGACGTTCATCGCCCAGCGGCGCAGGAAGAACAGCGCCGCCTCGGCCAGCCCGAAGACCAGCGCCAGCGCCAGCAGCGGGACCAGGCCGGCGCGGTCGCCGTCGGCGATCGGCCCGTCGACGACCGCCTCGGTGACCAGCGGGACGACCAGCTGGGCCAGCGTGGCCAGCAGCGCGCCCAGGAAGGTGAGCAGCAGCAGGCCGCGGTAGGGGCGGGCGAACGGCCAGAGCCGCGCCAGCGCCGAGAGCCGCCCCCGCACCCTTCCCGGCGGGGCGGCGGTCTCGGTCATGGTCAGCCGAGGCTAAGCCGGGGGAGGCGACGGTCCGAACGAATTACGCCGGTGGCCTCCCTGCAGGGGCCCGCCGCGAGCTTGCGAGGGGTGGGGAGCAGGGAGGTCCTTCAGCGGTGGCGACGCACCCCGAAGACGATGTCCTCCCACGCCGGGATGCGGGCGCGGGGGTCCTCCTCCTCGACGTCGGAGAGCCGGCCGAGCACCACGGTGTCCTGGGTGTCCGGGTCGACGCCGTCGTAGGGGGAGCCGTACGGGTCGGGGTGGTCGAGGCCGCCCTCGGCCGGCTCGACCGGGGTGCCGTCGGAGGGGACGACGTCGGTCACGTCGTCCGCGGAGCCGAGCTCCTCCTCGACGAGGTCCCCGGCCTCGGTGACCTCGGCCGGCGCGCCCAGCACGGAGATGCCGCGCCGGTGGACCGGGGCGGCCGGCAGCCCGGCGGGGACGTCCGGGACCACCCGGACCAGCCGGGTGCCCTCGGCGAAGTCGGACGTCGTCGCGTCGATCGGCGTGACGGTCTTGGCGGGGATGTCGTAGCTCCAGCGGGTGGTGCCCGACTTGTGGCCGCCCCGCCAGGCCGCGCGCACGTGCCAGGTGCCGTCGTCGCTGCGGTGCGCGTCCCAGCTGACGGCGTCGAGGTCGGCCCCGAGCAGCCGCAGCCGCTCGGCCATGAACTGCTCCAGCGGGACGCCGGGGGTCCCCTCGCTCAGCCGCACCCGCGCGTCGCGGGCCTGCTCGGCGACCCGCTCGCGCTCCTGCAGCACCGGGTGGGCGAAGCGCATGATCCGCTCGACGCTGGTGCCGGACGCGGCGGCGACCTGCTCGGGGGTCTCACCGGCGCGGATCCGGGCCTGGATCAGCCGCGGCGGCAGCGCCTCGCTCGACTCCGGGGAGGGCCGGCCGGGCTTCGGGTCGACGCGCAGGGTGGTCCGCAACCGGTCGTCGACGGGCAGCTCGAACCGCTCGCCGTCCTCGTCGGACCCGGGCTCGTCGAGGGTCAGCACCAGGCGCCGGCCGTCGTCGGAGAGCGCCACGAGGCGCAGAGCGCGCATGAGCGGGCGACCTCCAGCAGTGGCTCGGTGCGGACCGGGAAGGCGGACCAGCGCCCACGCTATCGGCGCGCCGTCGACCCGGGCGGCCGACACGCCCGGTGCGGCGCGTCGGCTCGACAACGGGCGCCCCGCCGTGCCGGACGCCGGGCGAGCGCGCGGTCGCACGGCGTGCGGGCTCCCGAGACAATGGCCACCTCCGGTCCCCGGGACAGGCCGGAGGTCACGTGCCGGAAACACCCACGGTGGATGGTGGGACCGATGTCCGGCGCAGCGCGGCGCCGCACCAGGACGAGGAGGAGTGCTCGTGTGCGGCATCTCCGGTGAGATCCGGTTCGACGGCGGCGTCGCCGACATGGCCGCCGTCGCGGCGATGTGCGACCAGCTGCAGCGGCGCGGACCCGACGGCTCCGGCGGGTGGCAGGCCGGCCCGGTCGCGCTCGGCCACCGGCGGCTCAAGATCATCGACCTGACCGACGCCGGCGCCCAGCCGATGGTCGACGCCGAGCTCGGGCTGACCATGGTCTTCAACGGGATCATCTACAACTACAAGGAGCTGCGGGCGGAGCTGCAGGGCCTCGGCTACCGCTTCTTCTCCACCTCCGACACCGAGGTTGTGCTCAAGGCCTACCACCGCTGGGGCGCCGCCTGCGTCGAGCGCCTGCTCGGCATGTTCGCCTTCGTCGTGGTGGAACGGGCCACCGGCCGGGTGGTCCTGGCCCGCGACCGGTTCGGCATCAAGCCGCTCTACCTCAGCCGGGGCCCCGGCCGGCTGCGCTTCGCCTCCTCGCTGCCGGCGCTGGTCCGCGCCGGCGGCGTCGACACGAGCATCGACCCGGTGGCGCTGCACCACTACATGTCCTTCCACGCCGTCGTCCCGGCGCCGCGGACGATCCTGCGCGGCGTCGGCAAGCTGCCCCCGGCGACGGTGCGCACGTACGAGCCCGACGGCCGGGAGTCGAACTGGGAGTACTGGCGCCCGGTGCACGAGCGGCGTCCCGACCTCGCCGGCCTCGACCCGGTCGAGTGGCAGGAGCGGGTGCTCGAGCAGCTGCGGATCGCGGTGCGCCGGCGGATGGTCGCCGACGTCCCGGTCGGGGTGCTGCTGTCCGGCGGCCTGGACTCCAGCCTCGTCGTCGGGCTGCTCGCCGAGGAGGGGCAGCGGGGCCTGGCCACCTTCTCCATCGGCTTCGAGGCGGTGGGGGAGCGGTCGGGCGACGAGTTCGTGTACTCCGACGTCATCGCCGAGACCTTCGCCACCGACCACCACCGGCTGATGGTGCCCAGCGCCGACGTGCACGCCGGACTCGACGGCGCGATCGGCGCGATGAGCGAGCCGCAGGTCAGCCACGACGCGGTCGCCTTCTACCTGCTGTCCCAGCAGGTCAGCCAGCACGTCAAGGTGGTGCAGAGCGGCCAGGGCGCCGACGAGGTGATGGCCGGGTACGACTGGTACCCGCCGCTGGACGGCGTGCCGGTCGAGCGGGCGGTCGACGCCTACACGGAGGTGTTCGTCGACCGCCCGCACGACGTGCTGGCCGGCATCCTGTCCGACCGGTGGCTGACCGGGGAGGACGTCAGCCGGCAGTTCGTCGCCGAGCACTTCGCCCGGCCGGGCGCCGAGACGACGCTGGACAAGGCGCTGCGGCTCGACTCCACGATCATGCTGGTCGACGACCCGGTGAAGCGGGTCGACAACATGACGATGGCGTGGGGGCTGGAGGCGCGGGTGCCGTTCCTCGACCACGAGTTCGCCGAGCTGGCGGCCGCCGTCCCCCCGGAGCTCAAGCTGGCGCACGGCGGGAAGGGCGTGCTCAAGGACGCCGCCCGCGCGGTGATCCCGGCCGACGTGATCGACCGGCCCAAGGGCTACTTCCCGGTGCCGGCGATCATCGACCTGCAGGGCGACTACCTGGAGACGGTGCGCGCGGCGCTGCACGCCCCGGAGGCGCAGGAGCGGGGCCTGTTCCGCGCCGACTACGTCGAGCGGCTCCTGGCCCAGCCCAACGCCCACCGCACCACGCTGGGCGCCAACCAGCTCTGGCAGATCGGGCTGCTCGAGCTCTGGCTGCAGCGGCACGGGATCCGCTGACGTCGACAGTGCCGGGGCGGACCTGTCAGGCTGCCGCGCCACACTGCCGATCCCGACGGACGACGACGTCCTCCCGAGGGCTCGTGGGCCCATCCCGAGACGAGGAGGTGCCATGACCGACCTGGTGGCCGACCACCCGACCTCCGCCGCGCGCGCCGCCGGGCTGTCGATGGAGGTCCGCCTCGCGATCGCCGAGATCGCCGGCGCCTCCGGCGCCTGGTGCCCCACCCTGGCGCCCACCGGCGACCGGGTCGCCTACGTCAGCGACCGGTCCGGGCTGCCCCGGCTGGAGCTGGCCACGCTGGAGCAGCAGACCCCGCCCGCGGTGCTGTCCGGACCGGACGAGGAGGTCGTCTCGGTCGCCTGGTCGCCGGACGGCGAGTGGCTGGCCTACCTGGTGAGCCCCGGTGGCTCGATCTGCGCGCAGCTGTGGGCGGTGCGCCCCGACGGCAGCGACCGGCACCTGGTGGCCGGGGCGGACCCGCGGGCCACCGTCTTCGCCGGCGGCTGGACCGCGGCCCCCGGCCACTACGTCTGCTCGATCGCTCCCGGCGACGGGCCCGACGCCGACGTCGTGCTGGTCGACGTGGCGAGCGGGCGCCAGCGCACGCTGGCGTCGGGCGGCTTCCTCGCGGTCACCGCCGTCTCCGCCGACGAGCGCACCGTCCTCGCCCGCCGCGGGACGCGGGGGCACCGGCACGTGGTGCTCATCGACGTCGCCACCGGGGAGCAGCGGCCGGCCATCCCGCCGGGCGCCCCCGGCGGAGCGGCGTCCGAGGACGGCCGGTTCGCCCCCGACCTGCGCTCCCTGTTCCTGCGCGCCGCACTGCCGGCCCGGCCCGGCCTGCCCGGCAGCGACCGGGCCGGGCTGGTGCGGGTCCCGCTGGACGAGCACCGGGTGCCGGGACCGGCCGAGACGCTGGTGTCCCGCCCGGACGCCGACCTCGACGCCTACGCGGTCCGCGCCGACGGCACGGTGCTGTGCGTGTGGAACGCCGGCGGCGTCACCGAGGTGGAGGTGCGGGACCTGGCCGACGGGTCGCTGCGGCACGCGGTCCCGCTGCCGCAGCCGGTGATGCCCGGCTGGTCGCTGTCCTCCGACGGGCGCACGCTGCTCGCCGAGCTCACCGGACCGGGCGCGCCGCGGGCGCTGTGGCCGGTCCCGCTGGACGACGCCGGAACCAACCGCGCCCCGCTGCCCTCGACCCCGCGCTGGCCCGACCCCCGGCTGCTGGTCACCCCGCGGTTGAAGCGGTACGCCGCGCACGACGGCACCGAGCTGGAGGGCTGGCTGTACACCCCGCCCGGGGTCCACGGGCCCAACCGCACGGTGGTCACGTTCCACGGCGGACCGGAGGGGCAGGAGCGGCCGGACTTCCACCAGGTGGCCCAGTCGCTGGTCGCCGCCGGGCTCACCGTCTTCGGGCCCAACGTGCGCGGCTCGGGCGGGCGGGGCCGCGCGTTCATGGCCGCCGACGACCTGGCCGCGCGGGAGGGGTCGTTCACCGACGTCGTCGCCACCGTCGAGCACCTCGTCGCCGCGGGCATCGCGCTGCCCGGCCGGATCGGTGCGCACGGCTGGTCCTACGGCGGCTACCTCACCCTGGTCGCGCTGACCCGCTGGCCGGACCTGTTCGCCGCCGGCGCGACCCTGGCCGGGATGAGCGACCTGCGGACGTTCTTCGCCGGCACCGAGCCGTGGATGGCCGCCGCGTCGGTGACCGAGTACGGCGATCCGGTGACCGACCGGGATCTGCTCGCCGGGCTGTCGCCGATGACCACCCTGGACCGGATCACCGCGCCGGTGCTGCTCACCCACGGCGACCGGGACACCAACGTGCCGGTCCTGGAGTCGGTCCAGGCCCACCAGTCGCTCGCCGCCCGCGGCGCTCCCGCCGAGCTGCTCCTCCTGCGGGGGGAGGGCCACACGATCGTGGGACGCGAGAACCTGCTCGCCCTGTCCGAGCGGGTCGTCGAGTGGTTCGATCGCTGGTTGTGACCCCTTCGGCCCGATCGCGATGACCGACGCGGCCGGTGTCTTCGCCCGGTATCCGGGCGCCGCCCGCGACGAGGCCGTCGACGCCGACGGCCGGGTCCGCGCGGCCTACGGGCCGGTGGCCCGGGTGCTCCAGGAGCTGGGCGGGGTCGGCCTCACGGCGACGTCCGGCGCGATGGCCCAGGAGCGCCGGGTCCGCGGGGTGGTCTTCGGCTCCTTCGTCGACGGCCGGATGGTCGAGCGGGCCTTCCCGCTCTGCCCGGTGCCCCGCGTGGTGCCGGCCGAGGACTGGGCGCACCTGTCGGCCGGGGTCGAGCAGCGCACCCGGGCGCTGAACGCGTTCGTGGCCGACGTCTACCGCAAGGGCGGACGGCGGCGCACCGACCCGGACCCGCACGCGGACATCGTCCGGGCCGGGCTGGTGCCTGAGCGGGTGGTCACCGCCAGCCCCGGCAACCGGCCGGCCGCCGTCGGGTTCGCCGGGCCGGGGCAGCAGCGGATCACCGTCGCCGGGCTGGACCTGCTGCACGGGCCGCGGGGGTGGGTGGTGCTGGAGGACAACCTGCGGGTCCCCTCCGGCATCGGCTACGCGCTCGCCAACCGGGACAGCGGCCGGGCGGCGTTGCCGCAGCTCTACGGTCCGGCCGAGGCCGCGGGCCTGGTCGACCCCGGTGAGGCGGTGGCGCTGCTGCGGGCCGCGCTCGCCGACGCGGCGCCTCCCGCGTGCACGGGCACCCCGCAGGTGGCGCTGCTCAGCGACGGCCCGGGCAACACCGCCTGGTTCGAGCACCGGCTGCTCGCCGAGGCGATGGGCGTGCCGGTCGCCACCCCGTCGACGCTGTGGCCCACGCCGAGCGGCGGGCTGGCCGTGCAGGTGGCGGGGGAGCGGCTGCCGGTCGACGTCCTCTACCGGCGCTTCGACGAGGCCGACCTGGCCGCGCACCTGACCCCGCTCGGAACGCCCGTCGACGTCCTGCTCGCGGAGGCGGTCCGGGCCGGCCGGCTGGCGGTGGCCAACGTCCCCGGCAACGGCGTGGCCGACGACAAGGCGGTCTACCGCTACGTGCGGGAGATGATCCGCTTCTACCTCGGCGAGGAGCCGGTGCTCGCCGACGTGCCGACCTGGGTGCTGGCAGACGACGGTGACCGGGCCGAGGTCGCGGACCGGCTGCACGAGCTCGTGGTGAAGCCCGTCGACGGCTACGGCGGCGCCGGGGTCGTCTTCGGGCCGCACTGCTCCGCCGCCGAGCTCGCCGAGCTGCACGCCCTGGTCGCGGCGACCCCGCACCGGTTCGTGGCGCAGGAGCCGGTCGACTTCTCCACCGTGCCGACCGTCGTCGACGGGGTGGTGGTGCCGCGGCGCGCGGACCTGAGGGTCTTCGCCGTCGCCGGGCGGACGGCGACGCGGGCCCTGCCCGCGCCGCTGACCCGGGTGGCGTTGGAGGAGGGCTCGCTCCTGGTCAACTCCAGCCGCGGCGGCGGCAGCAAGGACACCTGGATCCTGCCCGGGTGAGGAAGGACCCCGTCCTCCTCATCCCTCGCAAGCTCGGGACGAGCCTCGGGACGGGGCCTTACAGCTTGCCGACGACGTGCTCGATGCAGGCGGTCAGGGCGCTGACGTCGTCCGGGTCGACCGCCGGGAACATGCCCACGCGCAGCTGGTTGCGGCCGAGCTTGCGGTACGGCTCCACGTCGACGACCCCGGCGGCGCGCAGCGTCTTCGCGACCAGCGCCGCGTCGACGGTCTCGTCGAAGTCGATCGTCCCCACGACCAGGGACCGCTGCGCCGGGTCGGTCACGAACGGCGTCGTGTACGCGGTCTTCTCCGCCCACTCGTACAGCCGGCCGGAGCTGTCCTGGCTGCGGGCGACCGCACCGGAGAGCCCGCCGAGTCCGAGCATCCACTCGATCTGGTCGGCGAGCAGGAACAGCGTCGCCACCGCGGGGGTGTTGTACGTCTGGTCCTTGCTGGAGTTGTCGACGGCGATCGACAGGTCGAGGAACCCCGGGATCCACCGCTCCGACGCCTTGATCTCGGCGACCCGCTCGAGCGCCGCCGCGGACATCAGCGCGACCCAGAGGCCGCCGTCGGAGGCGAAGGACTTCTGCGGGGCGAAGTAGTAGGCGTCGGTCTGCGCGACGTCGACCGGGAGCCCGCCGGCGCCGGAGGTGGCGTCGATGAGCACCAGGGCGTCGCCGTCGGCCCCGGCCGGGCGGACGACGGGCGCCATGACCCCGGTGGAGGTCTCGTTGTGCGCCCAGGCGTAGACGTCGACGCCGGCCTCCGCCTCGGGCAGCGCGAGCGACCCCGGCTCGGCCTTGGCGACCACCGGCGACTCGAGGAACGGGGCCTCGGCGACCGCGGAGGCGAACTTGGCGGAGAACTCGCCGTAGCTGCCGTGCGCGCTGCGCCGCCGCACCAGCCCGATGGTCGCGGCGTCCCAGAACGCGGTGGACCCGCCGTTGCCGAGCACCACCTGGTACCCCTCGGGCAGGTCGAACAGCTGGGTCAGGCCCTCGCGCACGCGCCGGACCAGGCCCTTCACCGGCGCCTGGCGGTGGGAGGTGCCCATCAGCGCGGCGCCGTCGGCCGCGAGGGCCTGCAGCGCCTCGGGCCGGACCTTGGACGGGCCGCACCCAAAGCGCCCGTCCTTCGGCAGCAGGTCGGTGGGGATGGTGATGCTCATGGGGGGTTGCCTCTCGATTCGTCGGCCCCACTGCAGGGGCCCGCCCCGAGCTCGCGGGGGGTGGGGGCAGGGGGTCCTCTGTCAGGCGGGGGTGGGCGCGCCGACCGGGTGGGTCCCGATCGTGTCCCAGCCCGGTACGTCCTGCGGTGCGCGGGGCGGCGGTCCGACGTAGCGGGCCGAGGGCCGCACCAGCCGCCCGGTGTCCTTCTGCTCCAGGATGTGCGCGGACCAGCCCGCGGTGCGCGCGCAGGCGAACATCGCGGTGAACATCGAGGTCGGCACATCGGCGAAGTCGAGCACGACCGCGGCCCAGAACTCCACGTTGGTCTCGATCGGCCGGTCGGGACGGCGCTCGCGCAGCTCCTCCAGCGCCGCCTGCTCGAGGGCGAGGGCCGCCTCGAAGCGGGGTGCGCCGAGCTCCCGCGCGGTGCGGCGGAGCACCCGGGCTCGCGGGTCCTCGGCGCGGTACACCCGGTGGCCGAAGCCCATCAGCCGTTCCCCGCGGTCCAGCACGTCCCGCACGTACCGCGTCGGGTCCCCGCCGCGCTCGATCCCGTCGAGCATGTGCAGCACCCGGGACGGCGCGCCGCCGTGCAGCGGGCCGGACATCGCGCCGGTCGCGCCGGAGAGCGCGGCGGCGACGTCGGCGCCGGTGGAGGCGATCACCCGGGCGGTGAACGTGGAGGCGTTCATGCCGTGCTCCGCGGCGGAGGTCCAGTAGGCGTCGACGGCGGCGACGTGGCGCGGGTCGGGCTCGCCGCGCCAGCGGACCAGGAACCGCTCGACGATCGTCGCTGCCTCGTCCACCCGGTGCTGCGGGACCGCCGGGACGCCGAGGCCGCGCGCGGACTGCGCGACGTAGGACAGCGCCATGACCGAGGCGCGGGCCAGCTCGTCCCGGGCCTCCTCGGCGGAGATGTCCAGCAGCGGCCGGTAGCCCCAGATGGGGGTGAGCATGGCCAGCGCTGCCTGCACGTCGACCCGCACGTCGCCGGTGTGCACCGGGATCGGGAACGGCTCGGCCGGGGGCAGACCCGGGCAGAACGCGCCGTCGACCAGCAGCGCCCAGACGTTGCCGAACGGGACCCTGCCGACGAGCTCCTCGATGTCGATCCCGCGGTAGCGCAGCTGACCGCCGTCCCGGTCCGGCTCGGCGATGGTGGTCTCGAAGGCGACCACGCCCTCCAGACCCGGGATGAAGTCGTCGGCCATCTCGCAGGCTCCTCTGCGCGCGGTGGGGCGGACGCTCGTCAGCGCATGACGGAGCACAACTTAGGCGCACGCCCGCGCCGGCTCCCAGCCGGGCGGCGGCTGTGACGGGCGCCACGTCCCGCCGGTCGCGGCGCGGCGACCGGCGGCGCGGTGTCAGGATCAGGCCGTGCCCGACCTGATCCGCATGCGCAGGGACTACGACGCCGAGGGCTTCTCCGAGGCGACGCTGGCGCCGACCTGGGTGGAGCAGTTCGACCGCTGGTTCGCCGACGCCGTCGCCGCCGAGCTGCCGGAGCCGAACGCCATGGTCGTCGCCACGGCCGACGCCGACGGGGCGCCGGACGCGCGCATCGTGCTGATGAAGGGGTACGACGCCGACGGCCTGGTGTTCGGCACCAGCTACGCCTCGGCGAAGGGCGCGCAGCTCGCGGTGAACCCGCGCGCGGCCCTGGTGTTCCCGTGGCACGCGCAGCAGCGGCAGGTCCGGATCACCGGCTCGGTGGAGCGGATCGGCCCCAGCGCGTCGGACGCCCTCTGGGACCCCCGGCCGCGCGGCTCGCAGCTCGCCGCGGCGGCCTCGCTGCAGTCGACGGTGGTCGACGGCCGGGAGGAGCTGGTCGAGCGGGTGCGGCTGCTGGACGCCGAGACCCCGCCCGGTCCGGTGCCCCGTCCGGCCTCCTGGGGCGGCTACCGGGTGGTGCCGGGGCGGGTGGAGTTCTGGCAGGGCGGGCACGACCGCCTGCACGACCGGCTGGTGTTCGTGCGCGATGACGAGGAGGGCGGCGGCTGGATCGTGCAGCGGCTCGCCCCGTGAAGAAGGACCCCGCGGAGCCGGAGCGGGTGCGCGGCCGACGCGGCTGGGCGCTGGACACGACGCCGCTGCGCAACCGTGCCTACCGCCGCATCTTCGGTGGCGTCGCGGTCACCATGCTCGGCCAGCAGATGACGCTGGTCGCCGTCCCGTACCAGGTCTACCAGCTGACCGGCTCGTCGCTGATGGTCGGCGTGACCTCCATGGTCGCGCTGGTGCCGCTGGTCGTCTTCGGCCTGCTCGGCGGGGCGATCGCCGACGCGATGGACCGCCGCACCCTGATGGTGGTCACCTCGGTGGGCGCCGCGGTCACCAGCGCGCTGCTGGCGGTGCAGGCGCTGCTGCCCGGCGACGGGAACCTCGCGGTGCTCTGGGTGCTGGCGGCCGCGGTCTCGGGTTTCGCCGCGGTCAACCAGCCGGCCCGCAGCGCGGTGATCCCGGCGATCGTCGGCCAGGCCGGTGTCCCGGCGGCGAACGCCCTGGCGATGACCGTGCGGCAGGCGGGCGTCATCGTCGGCCCGCTGCTGGCCGGGCTGCTGATCGGCCTGGGTGACCTGACGATCCTGTACACGATCGACGCGATCGGCTTCGTGGCCGCGGTGTTCCTGCTGCGCGGGCTGCCGCCGCTGCCACCGGAGGGGGTCACCGGCCCCCTGCGGCTGGGTGCCGCGGTGCGCGGGGTCGGGGAGGGGTTCGCCTTCCTGCGCACCCAGCCGGTGCTGCTGATGACCTTCGTCGTCGACGTCATCGCCATGCTCTTCGCCTGGCCCCAGGCGGTGTTCCCCGAACTCTCGCAGACCACGTTCGCCGGGGACGCGAACAGCCTGGGCTGGCTGTTCGCCGGCGTCTCGATCGGCTCGCTGCTGATGGGGCTCACCTCCGGCTGGGTGAGCCGGGTCGACCGGCAGGGCGCCGTGGTCCTGGCCGCGATCGCGGTGTGGGGTGTGGCCATCGTCGGGTTCGGGCTGGCGTCGTCCCTGTGGTTGGCGGTGCTGTGCCTCGCCGTGGCCGGCGCCGGGGACATGGTCAGCGCGGTGCTGCGCTCGTCGATGCTGCAGACCGCCGCCCCCGACGAGATGCGCGGCCGGATGCAGGGGGTGTTCATCGTGGTCGTCGCCGGCGGCCCGCGGCTGGGCGACCTGCGCGCCGGTGTCATGGCCAGCAGCCTGGGCGTGACGACGGCGATGGTGTCCGGCGGTGTGGTGATCGTGGTGGCGATGGCGGTCGTGGCGCTCGCCGTCCCGTCGTTCTCCGCCTTCCGCGCCTCCCGGTCGGCGGAGGTCGCCGAGGCCGCCCGGGCCCGGCTGGCGCAGGAGTCCGCCACCGACTGACCGACGGTTGCCGCTTGGACCACTGCTGAGCGGGTAGCCGGGGTGCATGGCGCTGCCCCGGGTCCTCGTCCTCGTCCTCGCCGGTGGTCAGGGCGGCCGCCTCGAACTGCTGACCGAGACCCGGGCGAAACCCGCCGTCCCGTTCGCGGGGGTGTACCGGCTCGTCGACTTCCCGCTGTCCAACTGCCAGCACTCCGGCATCGCCGACGTCTGGGTGTCGGTGCAGTACCAGCCGACGTCGCTGTCCGAGCACCTCGCCAACGGCCGGCCCTGGGACCTCGACCGCACCACCGGCGGGCTGATGGTGCTGCCGCCCTTCCAGGCCACCAGCGAGCGGGCCGGCTTCACCGAGGGCACCGCCGACGGGCTGTGGCGGCAGGCCGAGCTGATCCGCGGCCACGGCCCCGACGCGCTGGTGGTGGTCAGCGCCGACGCGGTCTACAAGCTGGACTACCGGGCGGTCGTCGACGCGCACCTCGGCTCCGGGGCCGAGGTCACCATGGTCACCACCGAGGTCGCCGCCGACGACGCCGCCCGCTACGGGGTCGTGCAGGTGGACGGCGACCGGGTGACCGACTACGCCTACAAGCCCGACGAGCCGGCGACGACCACGGCGACCAACGAGGTCTTCGTCTTCTCACCGACCCCCACGCTCGACCGGCTCGAGGCGCTCAGCCGCGAGGTGGGGGAGGACGGGCTGCAGGACCTCGGGCACCACCTGCTCCCGGCGCAGACGGCGGAGGGCCTGGCCCGGGCGTACCCGCTGGAGGGCTACTGGCGCGACGTCGGCACGGTGCCGGCGTACTGGCAGGCGCACCGCGACTTCCTGTCCGCGGACCCGCCGATCGACCTGGACGAGCGGTCCTGGCCGATCCACACCCGCGGCGGCCGGCACAGCGCCGCCCGGGTCCTCGACGGCGCGGTGGTCGACGGCAGCCTGGTCTCCGGCGGCACCCGGGTCGCCGGGCAGGTCAGCGGCTCGGTGCTCTCGCCCGGGGTGGTGGTGGAGCAGGGGGCGACCGTCGTCGACTCGGTGCTGCTGCCCGGCGTCCGGGTGCGCGCGGGGGCCACCGTCACCCGCGCCGTCCTGGACGACGGCGTGGAGGTCGGGAAGGGCGCCACCGTGGGCGGGGACGGCGACATCACCCTGGTCGGCCGGCGGGCGCAGGTGGCCGAGGGCAGCGAGCTCGCCCCGGGTGGACGGCTGCCGGAACCCGAGCGCTGACCTTCCTAGGGGCAGAAGTGGCCACTTCTGCCCCCGGAGGGGTCAGGCGAGGGCGCGGGCGACCACCTCGAGGTCGGCGACGAGCGCGTCGTAGGCGGCCTGCCGTCCCTCGTCGGGGGTGCGGAGGACGGCGGAGGGGTGGGTCGTCGCCAGGACCCACGTCTGGTGCGGCGCGTCCTCGTCCTGGTCGGCCTCGGGCAGGTCCGCCTCGGCGGCGGGTACGCCTGGCGGGGTCCACGGCATGAGCTGCCCGTGCTCCCGGGTGATCCGGAAGGACGGTGAGATGAGCGCCTTGGCCGCCACCGCGCCCAGGCAGACCACCACCTCCGGCTGCAGGACGGCGAACTCGGCCTCCAACCACGGCCGGCAGGCCCGCAGGTGCTCGGGGCCGGGGGACTGGTGGATCCGCCGCTTCGGCGTCGGCGTGAAGCGGAAGTGCTTGACCGCGTTGGTGACGTAGGCGTCCCGCCGGTCGATGTGGGCATCGGCCAGCGCCCGGTCCAGCAGCCGCCCGGCCGGGCCGACGAACGGCTCGCCCTTGCGGTCCTCCTGGTCGCCGGGCTGCTCGCCGACGAGGACGACGCGGGCGGTCTCGGGACCCTCGCCGAAGACGGTCTGGGTGGCCGGTTCCCACAGCTCGCACGCCCGGCACCCGGCCGCGGCCTCGCGCAGCCCGGCCAGGCCCACTCCTCCCGGCGGCTGGGCCGGGTGGCTCTCGCTGGTCATGTCGCGATCCCACCGGATCTCCGGTTTGTCCGCAGCCTGGGACCTCACTCCGTCGGGTCCAATTGGCCCTGCGTGACGACGCGCGCGCGGAAAGTCTCTTGACGAGATGGAAAGTCATGGTGCACTCTTTCCGCAACGGAAAGTGACGCAGCGACCCAGCGGAGGGGTAGTGCTCGAGATCGACGACCTGCACAAGGCCTACGGAGACAACCAGGTGCTCAAGGGGGTCAGCTTCACCGTCGCGCCCGGGCAGATGTTCGGCTTCTGCGGGTCCAACGGTGCGGGCAAGACCACCACCATGCGCATCGCGATGGGCCTGGCCCGTCCCGACGCCGGCCAGGTGCGCTGGCAGGGCCGGCCGGTCGACGACGACGTCCGCCGCCGGATCGGCTACATGCCCGAGGAGCGCGGCCTCTACCCGAAGATGAAGGTCGGCGAGCAGCTCGCCTACTTCGCCCGGCTGCACGGCATGGGCGGCGCGGCCGCCACCCGGGCCGCCGCCACCTGGGCCGAGCGCCTGGGCCTGGGCGAGCGCCGCAACGACGCGGTGGAGAAGCTGTCCCTGGGCAACCAGCAGCGCGTCCAGCTGGCCGCCGCGCTGGTCAGCGAGCCCGACGTCCTGATCCTCGACGAGCCGTTCTCCGGCCTCGACCCGGTCGGGGTCGACTCGCTGGCCGCGGCGCTGCTCGAGCAGTGCCGCCGGGGCGTCCCGGTCGTCTTCTCCAGCCACCAGCTCGACCTGGTCGAGCGGCTGTGCGACGCGGTCGGGATCCTCGCCCGCGGCTCCATCGTGGCCAGCGGCACGGTGACCGAGCTGCGGTCGGCGGCCGCCGGCCGGCAGCTGCGCGTCGTCGTCCCCGACGCCGCCACCGGTTGGGCGGACCCGCTGCCCGGCGTCCGGGTGGTCTCCTACCAGCGGGGCGACACGGTGCTGGAGCTCGGCTTCGGCGCCGACGACCAGCAGGTGCTCGCCGCCGCGCTGGCCACCGGCCGGGTCACCCACTTCGCCTGGCGGGAGCCGACCCTCGTCGAGCTGTTCCGCGACGCCGTCTCCACCGCGCCGGAGGTGGCGGCATGACCACGACCCAGAGCCCGCAGGGCACGGCCACGACGGAGGACACGGTGCAGACCGCAGACACGACCAGGCCCCCCTCGTCGGGTGCCCTGGTGCGCCTGGTGGCCGGCCGCGAGATCTCCACCCGGGTCCGGGACAAGGGCTTCCTGATCGGGTCCGCCGTCCTCGTCGTGCTGATCCTGGGCATGCTCGTGTTCCAGGTCGCCATGAACAGCGGCGGCGACGAGACCGACATCGCCGTCGTCGGCGGCGACGCCGCCGTCGAGCAGGCGCTGGTTGCGCAGGGCGAGGCGTTCGGCACCGACGTCACCGTGGTGCCCTTCGGCGACGAGCTCGCCGCGCGGGCCGCCGTGGAGGACGAGGACGTCGACGGCGCCCTCATCGACCCCTCCGGCGCGCAGCCCCAGCTGCTGCTGAAGACCGAGACGGCGGGCGCCCAGTCGCTCGTCCAGGGGGCGCTGACCTCGCTGTCGACCGCCCAGCAGCTCGCGGACGCCGGGGTGCAGCTGCAGCCCGGGCCGCAGGTGCAGCTCGTCACGCTCGACCCGGACACCGAGGACCGGGTGCAGGCCACCGTCGTCGCGGTGGTCGGCGTCATCGTCCTCTACAGCCTGATCATCCTGTTCGGCCAGTTCGTGGCGCAGGGCGTGGTCGAGGAGAAGTCCAGCCGGGTCGTCGAGCTGCTGCTGTCCACCATGCGGCCCTGGCACCTGCTCGCCGGCAAGGTGATCGGGCTGGGGCTGCTCGGGCTGGCGCAGATCCTCGCCATCGCGGTGATCGGCGTGGTCGGCGCGCTCGCGTTCGACGTGGTCGACCTGCCCGGCGACGTCATCGGCCCGGTGGTCACCGTGATCGCCTGGTTCGTCCTCGGCTACGCCTTCTACGCGGCGGTGTTCGCCGCGGCGGCGTCGCTGGTCAGCCGGCAGGAGGACCTGGGCAGCGTGATCACCCCGGCGTCCATGCTGCTGGTGGTCGGCTTCCTCATCGGCATCCAGGCCGCGCAAAGCCCGGGCGGGACGCTGGCCCGGGTCACCTCGCTCATCCCCGGGATCTCGCCGATGGTGATGCCCGTGCGCCAGGCGGCCGGCGAGGCGGCCTGGTGGGAGGTCGGCGTGGCCATCGTGCTGATGCTGCTGGCGATCGCCGTGGTCATCCGGATCGGCGGCCGGGTCTACTCCGGGGCGCTGCTGCGCACCGGCGGCAAGGTCTCCTACCGCGAGGCGCTGCGCGCCGAGCGCTAGGAGGACCCGTCCTCGGGACGAGCACAGGGACCCCCGGACCGCGTCAGCTGGTCCCGGGGGTCCGCTGCGTCGAGACCGGGCCGCGGTAGGGGAACGCCGGCGGCCCCGCCACCCCCGGCCGCGCGGTGAACAGCCGGCCGGCGTCGGGCTGGGCCGCCCGCGCCGCGTCGTCCAGTCCCTGCCGGGAGGTGGAGACGACGAGCACGTCCCGTCCCGGACCGGCGAAGCAGCAGCTGCTCGTGTTCTCCGCGGGGACGTCGACCACCGCGAGCAGCTCGCCGTCCGGCGACCAGCGGCGCACCGCGCCCCCGCCCCACAGCGCGGTCCAGACGCAGCCCTCGTCGTCGACGGTGAGCCCGTCGGCGACGCCGTGCGAGCCGTCGAAGCGCAGGAACTCCCGCTGCTGCGAGAACTCCCCGGTCGCCAGGTCGTGGTCGAATGCCCACACCACCGCGTCGCCGGAGTCGGACAGGTAGACGGTGCGGTCGTCGGGCGACCAGCCGAGGCCGTTGGAGACGGTGAGCCCGTCGAGCACGGTGGTGACCGTCCCGTCGGTGTCCAGCCGGTAGAGGGCGCCCGCGCCGGGCCGCTCGTCGAAGGCCATCGTCCCGGCGTAGAACCGGCCGGCCCGGTCGCACGCGCCGTCGTTCATCCGGGTGCCCCCGGTCTCGGCGGAGCCGCCCTCACCGGCCAGCTCCACCAGCACACGCGCCTCACCGTCCGGGGTGAGGTGCGTGAAGCCGCCGCCGGCGCCGAGCAGCCAGCCACCCGCGGTGGCCGGGACGACCACGCCCACCGTGTCCCCGCCCCGGTGCGCGGCCCGCTCGGTCACCGCGCCGTCCGCCGACACGCTGCCGCGCCGCACCAGGCCCGCGGTGATGTCCACCCAGAGGAGCTCCGCACCGTCCCAGACCGGCCCCTCGCCGTGCTCGGCGGGCGCGGGGTCGGCGGCGGTCGCCTGCATTCTCAGCACGGCGGCATCCTCCCCAGGCCGACCGGCCGTCACACCCGCCCCCGCACCTTCCTAGGACCGCATCAGTACGGCTCTGTGCCTCAGCGGCGAGCAGGTTCCTCAGATGCTTGTGCTCTGAGTCGCCCGGCGACTCAGAGCACAAGCTTCCACGGCTCCACCCTGAGGAGGACGGATTCCCTCAGGAGCGGGCGGCCTCGATCGCTTCGGCCAGCCGGCGCACGCCCTCGTCGACGTCGCCCGGCTGGACGGCGGAGTAGGCGAGCCGGAACGCGTTCTCCCCGCCCTCCAGCAGGAAGTCGGTGCCCGGCACGATCGCTACCCCGCGCGCGGCGGCCTCCTTGGTGATCCGCCGGACGTCGTGACCCTCGCCGGCGGGCAGCGTCACCCACAGGAAGTAGCCGCCGTCGGGACGCCGGAAGGTCGCCTGCGGCAGGTGCTCGCGCAGGGCCCGGTCGAGCAGGCCCACCCGCTCGGCCAGCGCCGACTTCACCGTCTCCAGCGCGCCGGCGAACCGCGGCCCGGTGACGAACTGGTGCACGGTGCCCTGGGCGACCATGTTCGGCGCGATGTAGGTGTTGGTGGCCCGCACCCGGATCCGGTCGATCAGCGCCGGCGGCCCGACCAGGTAGCCGACCCGGATCCCCGGGCAGACGGTCTTGGAGAACGAGCAGGCGTAGACCACCGTCGTGCTGTCGGCGCCGCCGTCGAGCTCCAGCATCCGCGGCAGCGGCTCGCCGCTGAACCGGACGTCGACGTACGGGTCGTCCTCGAACAGGACGAACCCGAACTCGCGGGCGAGCTCGAGCAGCCGGTGCCGCTTCTCCAGCGACAGCGTGTACCCCGCCGGGTTCTGGAAGTTCGGGATGACGTGCGCCAGCACCGGCCGGACGCCGCCGCGCAGCAGCGCCTCCACCTCGTCGACGTCGATCCCGTCCTCCTGCAGCGTGACCAGGTGGACGTTGGCGCCGCGGTTCCGCAGCCCGAGCAGCGTGCGGTCGTAGGTCGGCCGCTCGGTGACGACCGCGCTGCCGGGGGTGACCAGCTCGTCGAAGAGGAAGGCGTCGGCCTGCATCGACCCGTTGGTGACCAGCACGTGGTCCTCGGGGACGCCGTGCTGCCCGGCGATCCACCGGCGCAGCGGCACGTAGCCGATCGCCGTCCCGTAGCCGGTCATCCCGGCGGGGTCGGCGTCGAACGCGGCGACGGCGGCCTCCTTGAGGCCCTGCACGTCGACGATGTCCGTGGAGGGGGCGCCACGGGCGAAGGAGATGGTGGTGACCGCCGGCTTCGGAGCCGGGTCGGTCTCGGGGGTCTGCTCGGTTGTGGGACCGCTCACCTCGACGAGTCTGCCGTACCGGGGGTCAGCGGGGCCCGGTGGCCGGAGGGCGGTACCGGTGGGTGGCCAGCCAGACGCACCAGCCGAGGACGGCGGTCAGGAAGCTGCCCAGCAGCACGACCGCCCCGACGGCCAGCAGATCGGTGCGCACCCGGCGCCGCAGCTCGCCCTCGTGTTCGGGCGTCAGCCTCCCTGTGCCGCGGCCGCCCGGCGGACGGCGGCCAGCAGCGCCTCCCTCTCGTGGATGGTGGTGCGGGCCCGGCCGTGGCTGGCGCCGAGCGCGATCTCCGCGGCGTCGATCGCCTGCCAGTCGGGCAGCAGGACCGGGTGCTCGAGGCGGTCGACCCAGTCGCCGGCCCGGGTGGCGGGCCGCAGCGCGCCGGAGGCGACGTCGGCCAGCAGCGACGCGACGGTCTCCCGGGCGTCGTGCTTGTTGGTGCCGACGACGCCGGTCGGCCCGCGCTTGATCCACCCGGCGACGTACTCGCCGGTGCTGACCGCGCCGTCGCGCAGCACCCGGCCGGCGTCGTGCGGCACGGTGCCCCCGTCCATCGGCAGCCCCGGCAGCGCGTGCCCGCGGTACCCGACCGAGCGCACCACGAGGTCGGCGGGCAGCACGTCGAGCTCGCCGGTGCCGACCGCCCGGCCGTTCTCGTCGACCGTCGTCCGCTCCACCTCGACCCCGGTGACCCGGTCGGTGCCAAGCAGCCGCACCGGTCGGGCGTGGAAGCGCAGCCGGACGGTGGCCCGGCCCGGCTCGGCGGTGTGCCCGGCGAACTCGCGCAGCACCGCGAGGTTGCGGGCCACGTGCCGGTCCTCGGCCGCGAGGGCCTCGGTCGCCGGGTCGGGGGCCAGGTCCACGGGGTCGACGAGCACGGTCGCCGCGGCGAGGTGGCCCAGCTCCTTCAGCTCCTGCGTGGTGAACGTGGCCTGTGCCGGTCCGCGGCGGCCGAGGACCGTCACCCGCTCGACGGGGGCGGCGGCCAGGGCGTCCAGCACGTGCTGGGGCATGTCGGTGGCCTCGAGCTCGGCGGGGGAGCGGGCCAGCACCCGGGCGACGTCGAGGGCGACGTTGCCGACGCCGACCACGACGACGTCCCGCGCCCGGGTGACGGCCGCCTCCACCCCGGCCCGGTCGGCGTCGGGGTGCCCGGTGTACCAGGCGACGAGCTCGGTGGCGGCCAGGCTGCCGGGCAGCTCCTCGCCGGGGATGCCCAGCCGCCGGTCGCCGGCGGCGCCGTAGGTGTAGACGACGGCGTCAACCGAGCGGCGCAGCTCGTCGAGCTCGAGGTCCCGACCGATCTCGACGTTGCCGACGAACCGCACGTGGTCGTTGTCCAGCGTGTTCCGCAACGTCTCGCGCAGCGCCCGCATCTTCAGGTGGTCCGGGGCGATGCCGTACCGGACCAGGCCGAACGGAGCGGGCAGCCGGTCGACCAGGTCGACCGCAACCGGGACGGCGTCCTGCCCGGCCAGCGCCTCGGCGGCGTAGATCCCCGCCGGTCCGGCGCCCACCACGGCGACCCGGAGCGGTCTGGATTCCGTCGGACCGGGTTCCGCCACGACTGGCATCGTGGTGCACCCGGGGGCCGCGCGCCAGGTTCCGCCGCGTCCGGTCACCCGGCGCTCAGGCCGCCTGGCAGACCGGGCACCAGTAGAGGTTGCGGCCGACCATCTCCTGGGTGCGCACCTCGGTGCCGCAGAGCCGGCAGGGCAGGCCGGTGCGCCGGTACACGTAGTGGGCGTCGGCGAGCTCGGCCGGACCCCGCTTGCGCCGCCGGTGGGCGCGCTCGGTGGTGACGATCCGCCCCTCCCGCACGCCGGCCCGCATCAGCTTGACCAGGTCGGCCCACATCGCGGCCCAGCAGTCGGCGTCGACGTCCCTGCCCAGCCGGAACGGGTTCACCTGGTGCCGGAAGAGGATCTCCGCGCGGTAGACGTTGCCGACGCCGGCCAGCACCTCCTGGTCCATCAGCAGCGCGCCGATCGGGGTGCGGCTGCGGCTGATCCGGGCGAACGCCCGGCCCGGGTCGGCGCGGCGGCGCAGCGGGTCGGGGCCGAGCCGGGCCAGGACGCTGCCGACCTCGTGCTCGGTGAGGACCTCGCAGACGGTCGCCCCGCGCAGGTCGGTCCACACGCCGTCGCCGTCCGGCCCGGGGCCCTCCCAGCGCATCCGCAGCGCGCCCTTCGGCTCGGGTGGCGTGCCGGTGCCGGTCGTGTACGTGCCGTACAGGCCGAGGTGCACGTGCAGGCTGTCGCCGCCGAACCGGGCGAACAGGTGCTTGCCGTAGGAGGTGACCTCGTCGAGCACCCGTCCGTCGAGCAGCGCCGCGCCGGCGGCGAAGCGCCCCTGCGGGCTCGTGACGTGCACCGGCCGGCCGGCGAACAGCTCGTCCTGCTCCCGAGCCAGCCGGAACAGGGTGTGGCCCTCAGGCACGGGCGGCTCGCTGCGTCATGACGCCAAGGGTGACCTGCACCGACGGGGTACGCCACGCGCGGCGCGTCCGTCCTCAGCGCACACGGTGGTACCGGTCCAGGGCGACCTGCCGTTCGGCGGCGTGGTCGACGATCGGCTCGGGGTAGCCGGCCGGGACGCCGGTGGGCGCCGTCCACGGCTCGTGCACGTACCGGGGGTCCAGGTCGCGCAGCTCCGGCACCCAGCGCTTCACGTAGCTGCCGTCCGGGTCGAACTTCTTGCCCTGGGTGACCGGGTTGAAGACCCGGTAGTAGGGCGACGCGTCGGTCCCGGTGCCGGCGACCCACTGCCAGCCGTGGTTGTTGCTGGCCAGATCGCCGTCGACCAGGTGGCGCATGAAGTACCGGGCGCCGCGGGTCCACTCCTGGTGCAGGTCCTTGACCAGGAACGAGGCCACGATCATGCGCACCCGGTTGTGCACGTAGGCTTCGCCGAGCAGCTGCCGCATGCCGGCGTCGACGATGGGGAAGCCGGTCCGGCCGGTCTCCCAGGCGCGCACCAGCTCCTCGGCGTCCGGGCCGGAGTCGTAGCCCATGGCCTGCAGCTCGGGCTTGAGGTACTCGCGGGCGGAGTCGGGCCGGTGCCACAGCACGTCGGCGTAGAAGTCGCGCCAGGCGAGCTCGTCGGTGTACCGGCGGGCGGCCTCGGAGTCGTCCCCCGCCAGGTCGGCGAGCAGCGAGCGCGGGTGCAGGCAGCCGTACTTCAGGTACGCCGACATCCGGCTCGTGCCGCCGGTGCCGGGGGTGTTGCGGCCCTCGGCGTAGCCGCTCAGCCGCTCGTCGCGGAAGCGGGCCCAGGCCTCGTGCGCGGCGGCCTCGCCGGCGGGCGGGAGGCGGACGCCGTCCAGGTCGGGCGCGGGCGGGGGGTCGTGGGAGGGGACGCCGGGCAGCCAGCGGACGTCGGCCGGGCGCTGGGCGGGGGAGTGCCAGCCGTGCTCCCGCCAGGCGCGGGCGAACGGCGAGAACACCTGGAACGGGGTGCCGTCGCGCTTGGTCACCCGGCCCGGGGCGACGGCGTACGGGGAGCCGGTGCGCACGAGCGGGACGTCGCCCAGGGCCTGCTCCACCGCGGCGTCCCGGCGCCGTCCGTAGGGGCCGGCGTCGGCGGTGACGTGCACGCTTCGGGCACCGACCTCGGTGGCGAGCTGCGGGACGACGCGCGCCGGGTCGCCGTGCCGGAGCACCAGCGCGCCGCCGGTGTCGGCGCCTAGGACGGCGAGGCAGTCGAGGAGGAACCGGCGGCGCGGCGCCCCCGACGGCCCCCAGAGCCGGTCGTCGAACACGAAGACGGGCAGCACCGTGCCGTCCGGGCCCGCGGCGTCGACGGCCGCGAGGAGCGCGGGGTGGTCGGCCAGGCGCAGGTCGCGGCGGAACCAGAGCAGCGCGGTCGGCACCCGGCCGACCCTAGGCAAGCGGGGCGGACCCCGCAGGATCAGCTCCGCGCGGTCTCCAGCCCGAAGGTGGCGCGGTCGCCCTCGGCGACGAGGTCGAGCTCCTCCGGGTGGTCGTGCAGGTACTTGCGGATGAAGGAGCAGTAGGGCAGCACGTGCAGATGGCGCTCGCGCGCGGCGGAGAGGACGTCACGGACGAGCCGGGTGCCGAGGCCCTGGCCCCCCATCGCCGGGTCGATCTCGGTGTGCGGGAGCGTCATCGCGCCGCCGTCCACGTGGTAGCTCGCCAGCCCGACCACCCGGTCACCGTCGCGAATCTCGAACCGACCGCGCTCCGGGACGTCCACCACCGTGATGTCCATCTGTCTCCACCCTCCCGTGCCGCCGGCATCGTCGCCGGGGGCTCGTTGCGTGCTCGGACAACGTAACGGTCTCGGATCGAAACTGCCTCCCTGTGTATCGACGCATCACACGACGGGGATGTTCCCGGGGCCCGGCGGCCGACCGCTAGCCTCGTGGCTGCACACCCCGGTCGACGGCCGCCGCGCGGCCGTCACGAGCCCCCGTAGCTCAGGGGATAGAGCATCGGTTTCCTAAACCGTGTGCCGCAGGTTCGAATCCTGCCGGGGGCACCGACAGGAGCTAACCGTTGGTCACCGAGCAGCTGGCCGGCGGTGACGTCTCCTCGGTGTCCAAGCGGAGCTGGCTCGTCGCGCCGGTGTCGGGCAGGCGACGCTGTGGCCGCTGCTGAACGGCAAGCTGTGGCCGCGCACCGACACCCTCATGCGGGTCGCGCAGGCCGCCGGGGTGAACATCGGCGTGCTCCAGCTGCAGTGGTTCATGACGTTGTCGTCGGGCACTGGCGGTAGGGCGGCCCCGCCGTCCCTTGTGCTGGAGCGGCGGGGCCTGACCGCGACGGCCCCCGCGGAAGCCGTTGCGGCTGCTCATGAGTCTCCGGAGGTGTGCGCAGCCGGGCGACTCGGGCTGTGGTCGGGCGCGTCAACCTGGCCGTGCGAACCACTTCCCCGGGGGGAGGTCCCCGGTGTGGACCAGCTCGTCGGCGATTGCGAACAGCTTGCGGTTGGTCTTCATCGACATCTGGGCCAGGACCTGGAACGCCTGGTCCGCGGTGAGCTGGTGGCGGTCCATCAGGATGCCCTTGGCCTGATCGATGACGCCGCGGGTCGCCAGGGCGGCCTGCAGGTTGTCGGCCCGGGCCCGGGCGCTCCGGAAGGCGTGCAGGTCGCCGGCGGCGACGGCGGCGTAGGGGCCGAAGCGGGTGGCCGCCGTTCGGCTGGCCTCGTCGAAGGCGTCCGGCTCGCGGGCGTAGATGTTGATGGCGCCGGTGACCTGTTCGTCGTCGTCGATGGCCAGCGGAACCGACAGGGAGCTCAGGGCGCCGCGCTCGGCGGCCCGGGGGGTGTAGTCCGGCCAGCGGCTGTCGGTGAGCATGTCGGCGATCTCGGTCAGCTCACCGGTACGGGCGGCGTGCAGGCAGGGCCCGTGGCCGCGTTCGTACTGCTTCTCGTCCAGGTCGAGGGCGAGTTGGCCGGTGGTGGCCACCGTGGTCGGGCGGTCTTTGACCACCAGCGTGACCGACGTCTCCGGGCTGCCCGGCATCACGGCCTTGGTCAGGTCGGCGACGGTCTGCAGCAGGTATTCCATCGACACCTTGCGCAGGGACAGCGAACCGAGGTGCTCGAGCGCCTCGGCGGCGGAAGTAGGTGTGGATGGCTGGTCACTGACCACGGCGGGCCTCCGGCTTGCTGACACCGGGGACGGGTCACCTCGGTCACGAAGCCCAATCTGGGGTTCGCGCGCGCTCTGTGCCGCTGGGGCGCAGCCTGGTCGCCCGGCGACGCCCGACGACTGACCCAGACGCTACGCGCTATCGCCCCGTGGGGATACGCCCCGACGCCGACCCCGGCACCCGACAGCGGAACGCAGCTCCGGACTGAGGCCTGGCACGTGGAGCCGGCACTCGTGTGACATCAACGTCCTGACACAGCACATCTAGCGCGGTTGTGCAGCCGACCGCGAAACGGTGAGGCCCCGGCCTCAGAGCGGCACCGTTACCGGCCCGCCGCCCAGGCCGCACCGTGGCCGACCCGCTGGCCCGCTGGGCAGTCGTGTTCGTGGCCGCGTCGCTGCTCGGCGGCCTGACGCCGAACACCGGCCTGCTGATCGCCGCCCGCGCCCTGCAGGGACTGGGCGCGGCGCTGGCCGCCCCGAACGCGTTGGCGCCAATCGCCACCACCTTCCCGGCGGGCAAGCCGCGCAACCAGGCGGTGGCCGCCTACGGCGCTATGTCCGCGGTCGGCATCGTCGCAGGCGTGCTGCTCGGCTGGGCGCTGACCGGCCTGCTCGACTGGCGGTGGGTGTTCTTCATCAACGTCCCCATCGGCCTGGCGGTGCTCGTCGGTACCGGCGCCCTGCCCGAGGGCGCGCGTGGCCGCGGCCGGCTGGACACCCCGGGCGCGGTGACCGGCACCGGCGCGATGATCGCGCTGGTCCACAGCATCACCCGCGCCGGCGAGTCCGGCTGGACCGACGCGCTGACCTTGGCCGCGTTCGCCGTCGCCGCGGTGCTGCTGGCCGTGTTCCTGGTGCGGCAGTCGCGCACCGCCCAGCCGTTGCTGCCGCTGGGCCTGTTCGCCGACCGCAACCGTGCCGGCGTGTCCGACCGCCTGCAGCCGAGCTGAGGCCAGCCACAGGTCGGCGTCGCCCCCACAGGCGGCATCCGGTCGACGGATGGGAGCGCCTCGCAGGTGCCCCACGCGCGATCGGGTGCCGCTCGCGCCGGGGCCCTCTCCGGCCAGCGTGTGAGAAGTCCGCCGGAATGTGTGAGAACTCCGTGGAAGCCGGTGCTCAGCCGCTGGTGCGAGCAACGTTCAGCACCCCCACCGAGCGAGGTGGTCGCCCGCGCACCGGGTCGGTGTCAAGCGGTCCGTCGAGCAGTCGGCGGGGCGGGCTACTCTCGCTACGAAATGAGGATCAGCCGACTACGCAAGGTGAGCTTGGTTGTCGCCGTGCTGCTCCTGGTGGTCACCGCGGTGCTCACCTTCCTGACCTGGCGGGTCAGCGAGCACAGCGAGCAGCGGCTGCTGAGCCGCCAGGTGGCGCTGGTGGGCTCGCTGCTGACCAGCCAGGCCGCGGTCCTGCAGGTGCAGCTGGCCGACGTCGCCCAGGTCGCGGTCAACACCGACGCCAACCCCGCTGCGTTCGCGAGGTTCGGTGCCACCCAGCTGCAGCAGACCGGGCAGTCGCTCTCCCTGTGGCGGATGACCGACGGGCAGGCCGAGCAGCTGGCCGTGCAGGGCGTGGACCCCCGGCTGCCGGCCGAGGGCGCCGGTGCCCTGTCCGCCCTCGAGCCGACCGGGGAGCTGGTCGTCCTGGGGATCGTCCCGGGGGAGCCGGACCGGCTGGCCTACGGGTTGCGGCCGGTCGACACCGACCTGCTCGTGTACGCCGAGTCGCCGCTGCCGGACGGGCGCGAGCTGGCGGCGCCGCCGGACTCCCCGATGGCCGGGCTGGACCTCGCCCTCTACCTGGGACGGACGACCGAGCCCGAACTGCTGCTCCAGGCCACCGGGCCCGCCCCCGTCGAGGGCGACACCCACCGCACCGAGGTGCCGTTCGGCACCACCACGGTCACCATCGTCGGCGCCTCCCCGGGCCACCTGGCCGGCCCGCTGTCCGCGGCGCTGCCGTGGATCGTGCTCGGCGTCGGCGGTGTGCTGGCCCTCGGCGGTGCGGGCACGGTCGACTACGTCTCCCGCCGGCGGGTGGTCGCCGAGCGGCTGGCCGCCGAGAACGAGCGGCTCTACCGCCAGCAGCGCGGCATCGCCGGCACGCTGCAGCTCGCGCTGCTGCCGGTCGTGCCCGAGCTCACCGGGGTGGACGTCGCGGCCCGGTACGTGGCCGGCGTCGACGAGCTCGAGGTGGGCGGTGACTGGTACGACGTCATCGAGCACCGGCGCGGGTGCTGCGTGTTCGTCGTCGGTGACATCTCCGGCCGGGGGCTGCCCGCGGCCACGACGATGGCCTCGCTGCGCTTCGCCGTCCGGGCCTACCTCGCCGAGGGCCACGACATCGAGGGGGTGCTGACCCGGCTGCGCCGCCTGCTCGACGTCGACGTCGACCACCAGTTCGCCACCGTGCTGCTCGGTGAGCTGGACGCCGGTGCCGGCCGCCTGCGGCTGGTGTCCGCCGGGCACTTCGGCCCGGTCGTGGTCACCGCCGACGGCGCCCGGCTGGTGGACTGCCCGGTGACCCCGCCGATCGGCGTCCCCAGCCGGGTCGCGCCCCGTGCCACGACCGTGCAGGTCCGCGGTCCCGCCACGATGCTGGCGTTCACCGACGGTGCGATCGAACGCCGGGGCGAGGTCGTCGACACCGGGCTCGAGCGGCTCCGGCGGGCGGCGGAGGCCGCCGGCGGGAAGCCGCTGGAACCGATGCTGGACGAGCTTCTCGAGATCCTGACCGCGGACGGCAGGAAGGACGACACGGTGATCCTGGGGCTTCGATGGACCGGCTGACCGAGACTCCCCGGGCCACGCTGACCGTCACGGCCGATCCCGACCGGAGCGCGCTGGTGGTCGGGCTGGCGGGCGAGCTGGACATCGCCAGCCTGCCCGACGTGGCTCCGCAGCTGGACACCCTGCTGGCGCGGGAGGCGCAGCCGGTGCACCTGGACCTGGCGGGGCTGCAGTTCATGGACTCCTCCGGCGTCACCGTGCTGATCCGCATCGCCAACCACTTCGATCCGGTCACCGCCGGGAACGCGAGCCCCGTGGTGGCCCGCGTGGTGCAGGTGCTGGGGCTCGCCGACCGGTTCGGCCTGGACGGTGCCTGAGGTGCTCAGCCGGTCCTTCCCCGCCTTCGCCGTCTCGGTGCCCGTGGCCCGCCGCTACGTCACCGACCTGCTGGAGCCGGAGCACCTGCCGGCGGCGACGAGCGAGACGGTGGCGCTGCTGGTCTCCGAGCTGGCCACCAACGCCGTGCGGTACGCCGGGGGGCAGTTCGCGGTCGCCGTGGAGTACACCGCCGAGGACGGCCGGGTGTGGATCGGGGTGACCGACGCCGGCCCCGGGCTCCCGGTGCTGCGGAGGCCCGCGGTCACCGCCGAGCGCGGCCGGGGCCTGCAACTGGTCGGCTCGCTCGCCGACCGCTGGGGTGTCCGCCGGCGCCGGGGGACCGACGAGAAGACGGTGTGGTTCGAGCTGAGCGCCCGGCCCGCGGCGCCCCCGCCTCCCGGGACCTGACCGGCCCACCGGGACCAGGAATGGCGCGGGAACGGTTTCCCGGTCCGCGCGGCACCATTCCGCCGTGTCCATTCCAGTGGGCGGAGGAATTGTTCGGACAGGTGCTCAAGCAGTTCACCCACCCGGTCGATGTCACTCATGAGAGTCACCCAGACCGAGATGGAGAACCAGCTGTGTCCGCACCCCTGTCGAGTGCCCCGCGCGGTGTCACCCGCGTCCTGATCCTGGCCGACGCGCCGGTCCTGCGCCGCGGCCTCCTCGGCATGGTGAACGAGACCGCCGGCCTGCAGGTCGTGGGCGCTCCCGGCGAGCCCCGCCGCGCGCTGACGCTGGCCGAGACGGCCCGCCCGGACGCCGTCGTCGTCGAGCTGGGCTCCGGCCTGGCCGCCACCCTGAACGCCTGCCGCGACCTCCGCCGCCGCTTCCCGCAGATCGCGATCGTCGCGGTGGCCAACTCCGAGTCGCCGGCGGTCGTGAACGAGGCGCTGGCCGCCGGTGTCCGCGGCTACCTGCTCATGAACACCTCGCCCACCCTGCTCGGCTGGGCGGTCCTCGCCGCCCGCGCCGGCCGCACCGTCGTCGACCCGCAGATCCGCCGGGGCGAGGCAGCGGCCGAGGCGCCGTCCGCGGTGCTCACCCCCGAGGTGCCGCTGACCCGCCGCGAGTCCGACGTCCTCGACGAGCTCATCAAGGGCCAGTCCAACCGGCAGATCGGCAAGAACCTGTTCATCAGCGAGGACACCGTCAAGTCCCACATCAAGGCGATCCTGCGCAAGCTCGGCGCCCGCGACCGGGCGCACGCGGTCTCCCTCGTGCTCTCCTCGCGCACCCCCGGCTGCACCTGCGGGATGCACACCCCCGCGCTGGCGCCCGAGACCGTCTGACGCCCCGGCCCGGCAGGCTTCCACCGGGCGCGGAGCGGCGGGCTGCCGCACGGGCGTCCGGCGAACTACCGTGCCTGCATGGTGGGTCTGCTCGCCGCGCTGCTGGTGGTCGCCCTGCTGGCCGGCCTGGCCGTGTGGGCGCTCAGTGAGCTGCGGTCCCCGGCCCTGGGCGGCGTCCCGGCCCGGCGGATCTCCGCGCGGGACCGGGAGTTCCGGCAGCGGTCGATCGCCGCGGCGCGCTGGACCACCGCGCACGACGAGGTGGACGGCGTGACCCGGGTGCTCCTCCGGCGCAGCTGCACCGGCCTGGACGGGCGACCGGAGGTGCTGGAGGAACGCGTGTTCACCAGCTTCCCGGCGCAGGACCCCCTCTGGGAGGGCCGGTTCACCGAGGCGATGGCCGGAGCCCGGTTCCGCTGCCAGTACCTCAACGCCGAGGACGCGCAGGAGTAGCCTCGGCGGTCGCGCCGGAGAACGGCCGGGGCAGGATGGGGGCATGGCTCAGGTCGTCGCAACCACCGAACGGGTCGTGCGGGCGCCGGCGGACGTCGTCCGCGCCGCGCTCGCCGACTACGAGGTCATGCGCCCGAAGGTGCTGCCCGAGCAGTTCAGCGAGTACCGGGTGGACGCGGGCGGTCAGGGCGCGGGCACCCGCGCGCACTGGCGGCTGCAGGCCACGTCCAAGCGGGCCCGGGTCCAGGACGTCGCGGTGACCGAGGGCCCCGCCGGCGAGCTGGTCGAGACCGACGCCAACTCCAGCATGGTCACCACCTGGAGCGTGCACGCCGCCGGCGCGGACGCGACCACCGTCCGGGTGCGCAGCGAGTGGCGGGGCGCCGGGGGCATCGGCGGGTTCTTCGAACGGACCTTCGCGCCCAGGGGCCTGAGCCGCATCCACGACGCCGTGCTGGAACGGCTGGACCGGGAGGTCGCGGTCCGCTGACCCCGCCGGCCGCGGCACGGGCGCGTGCGGCGATCAGCGGGGACGATGGGCCGGTGACCGCCGCACCCGCCACCGTCGACGGCGTCGACGAGCTCGCCGACCTGCTGGGCGCCGGGGGAGCGCTGGTGCTCTCCGGCGCCGGTCTGTCCACCGAGTCGGGGATCCCCGACTACCGCGGCGCCACCGGCTCGCTGCGCCGGCACACGCCGATGACCTACCAGACGTTCACCCGCGACCCCCGGGGCCGGCACCGCTACTGGGCGCGCAGCCACGTCGGGTGGCGGCAGATCGCCACCGCCCGGCCCAACGCCGGCCACCGCGCGGTCGCGGCGCTGCAGGCAGCCGGCGCGGTCGGTGCGGTGATCACCCAGAACGTGGACGGCCTGCACCAGGCCGGCGGCGCCGAGGACGTCACCGAGCTGCACGGCGGGCTCGACCGCACCGTCTGCCTGGCCTGCGGGGACGTCGCGGACCGGGCGGAGCTCGACGCCCGGCTGCGGACGGCCAACCCCGGCTTCCGCCCGGAGGGCACCGAGGAGGTGAACCCGGACGGCGACGTGGAGCTGCCCGAGGCGGCGCTGGACGGCTTCGTGATGGTCGACTGCCTGGCCTGTGGGCGCGGCCCGCTCAAGCCCGACGTCGTCTTCTTCGGCGAGACGGTGCCCCGCGACCGGGTCGACCGCTGCTTCTCCCTGGTCGACCGGGCACGGTCGCTGCTGGTCCTCGGCTCGTCGTTGACCGTGATGAGCGGCTACCGGTTCGTCATCCACGCCGCCAAGCGGGGCATCCCGGTGGGGATCGTGAACGTCGGGCCCACCCGCGGCGACGCGAAGGCCGACATCCGCGTCGACGCGCCGCTCGGCCGGGTGCTGCCGGAGCTCGCCGTCCGGCTGGCATGAGCCGGCAGGTGGAACGCACCGACGACGGCCGGTACGTCGTCGTCGACGGGCGGCGCTGGCGCACCGCCGACCCCGCCCTGCCCGCCGAGGTCCGCGAGCGGCTGCTGCACCACCTCGGCGTCGCGCGCTCGGCGGTGCGCAGCGCCCGAGGGGACGACGCGGCCGTGGCCGCGGCCCGGGCGCGGGTGCAGGCGGCCAAGACCGGGCTGGGTGAGCGGGGGCCGGCGTGGTGGGAGCAGGACGACGCCGCACGACGCACCCGCTGGGAGCAGGCGCTGCGGGAACTGGACGGCTGACCCGGCGGGCCGCGGCCCGCTGCCCCAGGATGGACGGCGATGCAGACGTTCCTCCCGGTCGCCGACTTCACCGAGACGGCCCGGCTCCTGGACAACCCCCGCCTCGGCAAGCAGCGAGTGGAGTGCCTGCAGGTGCTGCGGGCCCTCGAGCTGCCCGACTACGGCTGGGCCAACCACCCGGTGGTCACCATGTGGCGCGGGTACACGGCCGGCCTGGTCGTCTACTCGCTGGCGATGGTGCGGGTCTGGAAGGAACGTGGCTTCGCCGACAGCACCGAGAGGCTCATCGCGGAGTTCGCGCCGGACGCGGCGCGGATGACGCAGGCGGAGGCGGCCGCGGCCGGGCTGCTGCCCAGCTGGGTGGGCGACGAGGAGCTGCACCTCTCGCACCGGTCGAACCTGGTCGCCAAGGACCCGGCCTACTACCGCGACCGCTTCCCGGGGGATCCCGACGACCTGCCGTACAAGTGGCCGGGCGCGGACGACGTGCCGCCGGCCCCTGCCCCCGAGGGCGTGCCGGTGTGGGTGGTCCGGCCGCGGGCGCACAACGAGCTCGGGGCCGCGCTGGCCAGCGGCATCGTGGGGCTGGGCACGCAGGCCGGCATCGACGTCGACGCCACCGGGCTCTCCCCGGGCGAGCTGCGGGCGCTGTCCAAGGAGCTGTCCGGCCGGCGGCCCGCCAAGGACCTGCGCCAGCTGTCGGCCTTCCTCGACGAGGTGCGGCCGGGTGACCTGGTGGGCCTGCCGATCGAGCTGGGCGCGGGGCTGCTGCTCGGTGAGGTGGTGGGTGACTACCTGTTCGCCGGGCGGGAGCTGCTGCCGCACCGCCGCCCGGCCCGGTTCGACCGGGTGGTGCCGCGCTCGGCGGCCCGGCCCCCGGCCACCCTGCAGGACCCCCGCGCGCTGTTCCGGGTCGTCCTGGACCCGGCCGCCGTCCCCGAGCGGCTCAGCGCAGCCCGGCGCTGACCTCGGCGACGGCCGCGGCGAGCCGGGTCCGGGCCTCGGGCAGGTGCTCGGGCACCCGCGCGGCGTGCACGAACCACCAGGCGCCGGCGTGGAGCAGCCGCAGCCAGCGGAACGGTGCCAGCTCCTCATCGCTCACCGGGTCGGGCATCGCGTCCAGCGCGGCGCGGCCGTCCAGCCGGCCGGTGGACCGCAGGCAGGCGAGGTCCCAGGCGCGCGGGCCGCGGGAGGTGTCCTCGAGGTCGGTCCAGCGCAGGCCGGCGCGGGTGGCCAGAAGGTTCCCGGGGTGTGCGTCGCCGTGCAGGGTCGTGTCCGGGCCGGCGACCCGCGCCCGCAGCGCGCAGGCCAGGGCGGGGACCTCGCGCAGCAACGGGGGGTCGGCGCCCAGCTGTGCGCCGTGCGCCGCGAAGGCGGCCAGGTCGTCGAACGGGGTGTCCAGGGCGGCGCCGTCCCACCGCGGTCGGATGCCGGCGAGTGCGGCGTGCAGCTCGGCCAGCGACCGGCCGGCCTGCGCCGCCGTGGGCGCCTCCGGCAGGACGTCGACGTGCTCCCAGAACGACAAGGTGAGCCCGTCGTGCTCGTGCGGGCCGGGGGGCAGCAGCTCCGACGGCGCGACCACGGCGGCCCCCGTGGCCGCGAGGGCCCGCGCGAGCTCCACCTCCCGGGCGAACGGCCGGCCGATCGCCGGCCGCAGCAGCGGGGTCAGGGTGGCCACCCGCGCCACCACCGGGGCGGGGCGCAGCCAGGTCACGAGGTTGACCCCGTCGTGGAGGACGACCGGGTCGTCGGCCCGCAAGCCGTGCGCCCGTGCCACCGCGACCGCGGCGGCGACCGCCCGGGCGGGGCGGTCGCTCACGTGCCGGGAAGGGGCACGTTCTGCAGCCGCACCTGGCCACGGGCCACGATCTTGCCGTCCTCGGCGTGGGTGAGCGTGACCAGCCACAGCTGCAGCGTCCTGCCCTGCTGGACCGGCTCGGCGAGCACGTCGAGGCGCCCGGTGGTCATCGGCCGCAGGAAGTCCGTCGCGTTCGACACGCCGACGGCGAACTGGCCCCGGTCCGCGACCGCGGCGCTGGCGCCCATGCTGGCCGCCGCCTCGACGACCGCGCAGTAGACGCCGCCGTGGACGATGCCCCACGGGGTGTGGTGCCCGGGCCCGAGGTCGGCCTCGCCGGTGACCCGGGTGCCGGTCACTTCGGTGATCCGGAAGCCGGTCGCGGTGGTGAACGCGCCGGCCGTGGTGGGGTCGATCGCCGGCAGCCCGCTCACTGGGCGTCCCACACCAGGCAGAACGGGTGTCCGACCGGGTCGGCGTAGACCCGGAAGTCCCCGCCGCCGCCGGGCAGGCGGCGCGCGCCCAGTGCGAGGACCTGCGGTTCCGCGGCGTCGACGTCGGCGACCCGGATGTCGAGGTGGAACTGCTGCGGGCGGGCCGGGTCCGGCCAGTCCGGCGGCTGCAGGTCCGGCGCCTGCTGGAAGGCGATGCGGTAGCCGGCACCGGTGATGGTGACCCAGTTGTCGCCGGGCTGCCCGTGGATCTCCATGCCGAGAAGGCTGGCGTAGAAGGTGGCGAGCGCGTGGGCGTCGGGAGCATCGAGGACCACCGAGTGCAGCTGACCGATCATGGCCGCATCCTCTCCCGCCCCCCGGAGCCGCGACCACCCGCCGTCCGGCCCCGGCCCCCCGGCCGGGGCGGCCCGCGCGGCTCGTGCACGATCGGGGCATGGCCGAACCCCTCCCCGCCCCGCAGCTCGGCACCCTCACCTGGCAGCCCGCCGCCGAGCACCTGGACCTGCTCGGCGCTCCGGTCGCCGCCGCGGTCGCGTCGCTGACCGAGCCCGTGTGGGTGGCCGCGATCGACGACGACGCCGCCGACACCGCGGCCTTCACCGACGTCTACGAGGTCCCGCTCACGGCGTCGGCCAACTGCGTGGTGGTCGCCGCCCGCCGGTCCGCGCAGACCACCATGGCCGCGTGCCTGGTGCTCGCCACCACCCGGGCGGACGTCAACGGCCTGGTGCGCCGGCACCTGGGCGCGCGCAAGGCGTCGTTCGCCCCGCAGGACGTCGCGGTCGCCGAGAGCGGCATGGCCTACGGCGGGATCACACCGATCGGGTTGCCCGCGGACTGGCCGGTGCTCGTGGACGCCGCCGTCGCCGCCAGCGACCTGGTGGTGATCGGTTCGGGGACACGGGGCAGCAAGCTCGCCGTGCCGGGGAAGGTGCTCGCGGCGCTGCCGGGTGCCGAGGTCCTCGAGGGCCTCGGCCAGCCGGTGGACTGACCGGGCTCCCGGCCTAGGCTCGGGCCGTGGCAGGACCCGAACGCCCTCCCGCGGACGAACGCCCCCGCACCGCCGCCCCGACGCGGGCCGAGCGGGCGCCGGACGACAGCGACGTCGGCTGGGGGGAGCGGCTGACCGACCCGGACGACGAGGACCGCCGCTACCTGGAGGACCGGCCGCCGCACTGGGGCAGCGGCTGAAGAAGGGCCCGTGGCCGTCGAGGGCAGTGCCGGTCAGCCCGGCTGCTGGTCGCGCTGCGCACGCAGCAGGTCGCGGATCTCGGCGAGCAGCTCCACCTGGGTGGGCGCCACCGGTCCCGCCTCCTCGCCACGCCGGCGCCGTTCCGCGATCGTCTTCAGCGGGAGGACGACGACGAAGTAGATGACGGCCGCGGTCAGCAGGAAGGTGATCACCTGGTTGACGAACGCGCCCCAGGTGAAGTCCTGCCCGTCGACAGTCACGGTGCCGCCCTTCACGCCGCCGCCACCCACCAGGCCGATCAGCGGCTGCAGGAACGACTCGGTGAACGAGGTGACGACCGCGGTGAACGCGGTGCCGATCACCACCGCGACGGCCAGTTCGACGACGTTCCCGCGCAGCAGGAAGTCCTTGAAGCCCTTGAGCACCCACGCACCCCTCGGTCGGGACCGGCACGCTGCGGGTCCGCTCGGTCACGGCCGGCCGAGGGTAACCGTGAGGGTGGACGTGGCCGCGGCGGCCGCGAGGCGCGCCGCGGTGTCCGGGTGGACCGCGAGCACCAGCAGTCCGTCGCCGGCCGTCCCCGTCCCCGCCCCGCCCGGCTCGGTCGCGGCGGGCGGGGCGGCGAGCACGAGCGCGCCGGCGGCGACCACCACGACCGTCGCGCCGCCGGGGTCCGGCGCGGTCAGCGGCCCGCCCGGGGAAGCCGTGGCGGCCAGCACGTCGACCCGGTCACCGGCGCGCAGGAGGGTGGCGACGGCGAGGTCGGCCAGCCGCACCGGCGCGGCGACCTCGCCGGCTGGGACCTGGGACCACAGGCCGGGCCCGACCAGGCGGACGTCGGTGACCGGCTCACCGCTGCGCACGGGCGCGGCGAGCACCTGCCCGGTGAGCGCCCCGGGCTCCGAGGTGGAACCGTCGGGCACCACGTCGCCGGGCAGCGCCGCGGTCGTGAGGTCACCGGCGCCCAGCGTGGTGCCGGCCGGCAGGTCGGCCACCGCGACGGTGACCTGCACCATCGGGAGCGGGGCCGGCGAGCCCGGGCCGGGCGGCCGCACCGCGAGGACGAGGGCCAGGCAGGCCAGCAGCGCCGCGGCGACCTGCCGCACCAGGCGGGCCGGGGAGCGGGGGCGGCGGAAGCGGGGCATGCCGCGACGCTAGGGAGTCGGAGCCCCGCCGTCCGGGCCGTTCGGGGACCTGTGGAGAACCGGTCGCGCTGTGCACGGGCGCGAGCGGGGAACCCCCGTCCGTGGTGCCGTCAGCTGGCGGCCTTGCCGCCGCTGCCGGAGGAGGTGCTGCTCGATGAAGAGGTCGGCGTGCTGCTCGACGACGAGCCGGAGCCCGAGGAGCCCGCCGCGCTCGGGGACGACGAGCTGGCGCTGGTGGACGAGCTCTCGGACTTGCGGCTGTCGGTCCGGTAGAAGCCGGAGCCCTTGAACACCACGCCGACCGATCCGTAGACCTTGCGCACCGGCGCGTCGCAGTCGCGGCAGGTGGCCAGGGCGGGGTCGCTGAACGACTGCACGACCTCGAACTCGTGCTTGCTCTCGGGGTTGGCGCAGACGTACTGGTAGGTGGGCACGGTGGTGGCGCTCCTCGTCCGGTGCTGGGCCGAGCTGGCACTCGACCCCGTCGACTGCCAATTGTGCGCCGTGGTCGTGCTGATCGTCCACGTCTGCGGACGAGTGTCACCCCGCGGGTGCGTGGTCTCGCGGTGCTGCGATCGCCGGCTGGACGGTGTCCCGGGCTCCGGCTCCGACGTCAGTGGTGCGCGCGACCGCCGTGGGGCTCGCTGGGTGCACCGGCCGACGCCCCCTCGCCGTGCTCCTCCCCGCGCCGGCCGCCGTGGTACGCGTGGACGACGGCGTGACCCTTCCCGCGGCCGATGAGCCAGCGGTTCACCGGCACGGTGACGACGAAGGCGACGGCGAGCGCGACGGCGAGCGCCCCCCAGAACAGCCAGCTGTCGAGGCCCGCCTCCATCGCGCCGGGCACGGCCAGCATGATCGCGTTGTCGACGATCTCCATGACGGTGATCGAGATCGTGTCGGCGGCCAGCGCGACCGGGATGGCGGCGCGCAGCGACAGCCCCGAGCGCATCACCGGGCCGATGGTGAAGGAGTAGCCGAACACGAACGCCAGGGCGACGGCGAGCGCGATGGTCTGCACGTCGCTCCACCCCAGCGCGGTTCCGATGACCATGCCGAGGACCTCGCCGATGGCGCAGCCGGTGAGGCAGTGCAGGGTGGCGCTGACCGCGAGCCGGGTCAGGGCGGCGCCGGTGGGGCGCTGGGTGTGCATCGTGTGGTCCATCACTGCTCCTCAGGACGTGCGGGACGGGGGTGGCTCGGAGATGGCGCCGGTGGGGGCGGGCCGGGCCGGTGTGCCGGTGCCCGCGCCGCCGTCGGCGGTGTCGGAGGCCGACGGGGCGAAGCGGCGCAGCCGCAGGCTGTTGGCCACGACCGACCCCGACGACAGGGCCATCGCCGCGCCGGCGATCATCGGGTTGAGCAGGCCGGCGGCGGCCAGCGGCAGGGCCGCGACGTTGTAGACGAACGCGGCCGCCAGGTTGGTGCGGATCGTGCCCAGCGTGGCGCGGGCCAGCCGGATGGCGTCGGCCGCGGCACGCAGGTCACCGCGGACCAGGGTGAGGTCGGACGCCTCGATGGCGACGTCGGTGCCGGTGCCCATCGCCAGGCCGAGGTCGGCGCGGGCGAGCGCGGCGGCGTCGTTGATGCCGTCCCCGATGACGGCGACGACCTTGCCCTGCTCCTGCAGCCGGGCGACGGCGTCGACCTTGCCGGCCGGCAGCACCTCGGCGATGACCTCGTCGATGCCGACGGCGTCGGCGACGGCGCGGGCGACGGTGGCGTTGTCGCCGGTGAGCAGCACCGGGGTCAGGTCCAGGGCCCGCAACTGCCGGATCGCTTCGGCCGAGGTGGCCTTCACGGCGTCGGCGACGACCAGCACACCACGGGCAGCGCCGTCCCAGGCGACCGCGACGGCAGTCCTGCCCGCCGCCTCGGCGGCGGCCTGCGCCTCCTGGAGTTCCGGGCTCAGGTGCACCGACCAGTCGGCCAGCAGCCGGGGGCGCCCGACCAGCACGGCGTGACCGTCGACCATGCCCTGCACGCCCAGACCCTCCGTGGTGGTGAACTCCGCCACCGGCGGCAGGGCGCCCACGACCTCGGTGGCGCCGGCGGCGATGGCCTGCGCGATCGGGTGCTCGGAGGCGTGCTCGAGGGCGCCGGCCAGGCGCAGCAGCTGGTCGCGGTCCTCACCGGCGGCGGGGACGGCGTCGAGCAGGGTCATGCGGCCGGTGGTGACGGTGCCGGTCTTGTCGATGAGCACGTGGGTCACCCGGCGGGTGCTCTCCAGCACCTCCGGGCCCCTGATCAGGATGCCCAGCTGGGCGCCGCGGCCGGTGCCGACCATGAGGGCGGTCGGCGTGGCCAGCCCGAGCGCGCACGGGCAGGCGATGATGAGGACGGCGACCGCCGCGGTGAACGCCGCCCCGGCACCGGCGCCGGCGCCAAGCCAGAACCCCAGAGTGGCCACGGCCAGGGCGATGACGATCGGTACGAAGACGCCGGAGACGCGGTCGGCCAGGCGCTGGACCTCGGCCTTGCCGTTCTGGGCGTCCTCGACCAGGCGGGCCATCTGCGCCAGCTGGGTGTCGGCGCCGATGCGGGTGGCGCGGACGACGAGCCGCCCGCCGGCGTTGACGGTGGCGCCGACGACGGTGTCCCCGGGGCCGACCTCCACCGGCACGGACTCGCCGGTGAGCATCGACGCGTCGACGGCCGAAGAACCCTCGGTGACGACGCCGTCGGTGGCGATCTTCTCGCCGGGCCGGACGACGAACAGGTCGTCGACGGCCAGGTGTTCGACGCCGATGCGCTGCTCGACGCCCCCGCGCAGCACCGAGACCTCCTTCGCCCCCAGCTCGAGCAGGGCGCGCAGCGCCGCGCCGGCGCGGCGCTTGGAGCGGGCCTCGACGTAGCGCCCGGCCAGGATGAAGGTGGTGACCCCGGCGGCGGCCTCCAGGTAGATGTTGCCGGACCCGTCGGTGCGGGCGATGGTCAGCTCGAACGGGTGGGTCATGCCCGGCTCCCCGGCGGTGCCCCAGAACAGCGCGTACAGCGACCAGGCCAGCGCGGCGAGGGTGCCGATCGAGATGAGGGTGTCCATCGTGGCCGCGCCGTGGCGGGCGTTGGTCCAGGCAGCCCGGTGGAAGGGCCAGGCACCCCAGACCACGACCGGGGCGGCGAGGGTGAGCGACAACCACTGCCAGGAGGTGAACTGCAGCGCGGGGACCATCGCCATCGCGACCACCGGGACGGTGAGGACCGCGGAGATCAGCAGCCGGTCCCGGAGTTGGAGGACCCCGTCCCCCCCACCCCTCGCGAGCTCGGGGCGAGCCTCGGGACGGGACCGCGGGGGCTCGGGCACGTGCGCGGTGTAGCCGGTCTTCTCCACCGTCGCGATGAGGTCCGCGGGGGTGACGTCGCCGACGACGGTGACCCGCGCCTTCTCCGTGGCGTAGTTGACGGTGGCGGTGACGCCGTCGAGCCGGTTGAGCTTCTTCTCGATGCGTGCGGCGCACGAGGCGCAGGTCATCCCGCCGATCGCCAGCTCGACCTGGGTCCCGGCGGCCGCGGCCGCCGGGGTCGTGTTCGGTGTCGCGGAGCTCATCGTCTGCTTCCTTCGTGCGTGGTCGCGGTCGGTCGCGGTGGGCGGTCAGCCGTGGCTGTGGCCGTCGTCGGAGTGGGTGCCGCCCTGACCGGGGGCGCCGTCCACCTGCGTGGCCGGCGCGGGGTCGCCGGCGCGCACGGTGAACTCGGCGGTGCGCACCACGTCGCCGTGCTGGAAGTCCAGGAACAGCCGGTAGTCCCCGGCCGAGGGCGGGGTGGCGTAGAAGGTGATGTCCGGGCCGGGCGTGGTGGTGCCGTCGCCGGGCTCACCGGCCGGGTGGACGTGCAGGTAGGCGAGGTCCCCGTCGCGCAGCGCGACCAGGTGCCCGTAGGCGGCCAGGTAGGGCTGCAGGTCGGTGACCGGTTGCCCGTCCCGGGCGACCGACAGCGTCAGCCGCGACTCGGTGCCTGGCACGAGCCGACCGTCGAGGGCGACGGTGTACCCGTCGATCTCCGCGATGGCCGAGGGCTCGGGCAGCGGCCGCGGGGTGTGCTCGCCGGCGACGGCGACGTCCGCCCCCAGGACGAGCGCGGGGTCGTCGCCGGCGGGGTCGAAGTCGGCGAACAGCCGCCAGGTGCCGGCGGTCAGGGCCAGCGGGATCGACCAGGTTCCGTCGTCGGCCAGCTCGGGGTGCACGTGCTGGTAGCCGCTCAGGTCCCGGCGCACCGCGATCAGGTGCAGGTCCTCGTCGTGCGCGGTGTCGTAGGCGGTGACCGGGCGCCCGTCGGGGCCGAGGATCCGGAAGCTCACCTCGGTGGCTGCGCCGGCCGGGAGCTCGGCGGCCACGTCGAGGGTGTAGCCGCCGTCGGAGATCTGCAGACCGCCGGGCAGGTGGGCGCCGGTGGTGGGGGCTTGGTGGGTGCTGGTGTCCATCGGGGACTCCGGGTGCGACTGGGTGTGGGGAGCGGTGTCCTGGGTGGCGCCGTCGACGGGGCCGACGGCGGCACCGATGCCGGTGGCCGCCCCGAAGGCGGCGACCAGCCCGAGCGTGTAGGCGCCGAGCCTGGCGGGGGTGTTCATCGCGCTGGTCCTCCCGGTCCGGAGCGGACGGTCAGGGGCGGGTGGGTCTCGAACGGGCGGGTCAGGAGCGGACGAGGCGGGCGATCGCCTCGGAGGCCTCGCGGACCTTGGCGTCGGCCTCGGGGCCGCCCCTCTGCGCGGCGTCGACCACGCAGCCGGCCAGGTGCTCGTCGAGCAGGCCGAGGGAGAACGACTGCAGGGCGCGGGTGGCCGCCGACACCTGGGTGAGGATGTCGATGCAGTACTTGTCGTCCTCGACCATGCGCTGCAGCCCGCGGATCTGCCCCTCGATGCGGCGCAGCCGCTTGAGGTGCTCGTCCTTCGCGTGGGTGTAGCCGGCCATGTCGTCCTCCTCGGATCTCAGCTGGGGATGGGGATGCGGTGGGGCAGGTGCCGGGTGGGGGAGTGCCGGATGCGTGGAGCGCCGGCTCCTCGCCGGACCCGGCGCTCCACCGGCCTCCGATCAGACGGGTACGACCTCGTAACCGGCCTCGTCGACCGCCGCGGCGACCGCGTCGGCGGCCACCGGCTGGTCAGACTTGACGTCATCCGGACGGCGGCCACGTCCACCTGCACCCCTGTGACGCCGAGGATCTTCGAGACCTCCTCGCTCACCACGCTGGCGCAGTGGCCGCACGTCATCCCGGTCACCCAGTAGTCGCTGGCGCTCATCGGTGTTCTCCTCTCCGAGCGGGGATACCCCCCGGTAGTACGCAGAACAAGGTATACCCCCTGGGGGTACTTCCCGCAAGGGAGTGAGTTGCCCGTCTCATGCGCCCAGCGGCGGGGCGGAACTCGGCTCGGCGAAGGCGGGGAGAAGGACGCGGCCGCGCGGACTCGAACATCCAGCGCAACTACCGAGAATGCCGCCGTCATCCAACGGCGGCCTGCTCCCGCGGCTACGACTCGGGTGACTCGTCGGGTCCTGCGTTCGGCCAGCACGTTGCCCGCGTGCAAGTCACGACCAGCGGGTCAGGCGCTCGCCGAAGCTCGTCGGGGTCGGCACCCTGCTCGGAGTTCCGGCCACCGGGCGGCCCGCGCCGTACCAGTCGAGGCAGACGTCGTCGCGTCGTCGCGGAGGTCCCCGTCGGTCGCGTGCAGCACCGCGGCGCCCAGGGCGTGAGCGACCTCCCGCGGATGTAGGTCCGCGGTGGCGGCCAGGGCCGCGGCCACGTCGAGCGATGCCGCGTTGCGCTCCTGCATGCCGTCGGTGAGGAGGACCATCCGATCGCCGAGCTCGAGAGTCGTTGCCCCTGACTGCATCGACGTCATCCAGCAGGCGGTCCTCGGCACAGGGGGCAACCGTGAGCTGGCGACGGAATCGCGCGTGGAGTCGCGGCGGGGTTCCGGTGCGGCGCACGGCCTGCCGTGGTCAGTGTTCGGCCGTCAGGAGACGCGCCAGGCCGGGTCCACCGACCCCGATGGGATGGCCACGTTCCACGCCGGCGGCAGCATCGACGCCCTCGCGAACTCCTACCTGTGCGCCTACGGACTGCTCCAGCGCGTCAAGCTCCTCGACCGGCGTGGCGCCCTAAGGTACTGACACCGGATCCGCGGCAGTGCTCAACCAGCCCGTCCCGCACGGATCCGCTGCAGGCCCCACCAACCCGCGCGTCGCGCCAGGGCGTCGCCGCCCGCTACCGGCGACCACGCCGAACGTGGGTACACGTTGACGTCGAGACAGGCCCGGACCTCGTCCGTCCACACCGCCGTCCACGGCTCCGCGGCACCGAGGAAGTCGAAGCGGGTCAGGCCGCGCTCCGCGGCCTGACGCACTGTGTGCAGCATCAAGAGGTTGCCCGGGGAGCACCGGGCGAATTCCTCGTCGAAGCCGATCTTGAAGAGGCTGTACCGGTCCTGCTGCTCGATGGCGAACTGCACGGCGACTGCCTGCCCGTCGATGCGCATGAAGGCCAACCGAGCCGCCTTCTTCTCCGCTGCGATCTGCCCGAGTCGGAGGAGGAACGCCCGCATGCTGGCGCGACCCGCAAGCGCACTGCCGGCTCGTGTTTTCCAGCCCGACGCCTCGACCGCGACGAGCTCCTCGAAAAGCGGCGCGACCTGTGCCGGGGTCGGCTCCTCGATCGTCAACTCCACCGGCCCCAGTTGCTCGGCGCGGCGCAGGGCGGTGCGGAAATCACCTCGTCGGCGCTTGCTGAAGTGGTGCTCGGGCTCGCGCCACCGATCGTCGAGCGTGATGGTCGGCGTACCCACCGCGAGACGGGCTCGCACCCAGGCGCGTCCACCGTGCAGCGCCTCGAGGTGAGGCAACAACCGGGACTCGGCCGGGAGCCGCTTGAAGCGCAGGGGTACGCCCCGCCGGGCCATCTCTGCCAGCAGGAGTCCCAGGCCGCGGGGGTCGTCGCCCCGGACGTCCATGGACTCGCTCATCTGCCGGATGCCCAACATCTCCCATGTCCACGGCCGGCGAGGGTGCCGGACCAGGGGCAGGACGGCGGTCGGCGCGTCCACCGGACCGGCGACCGACACGGCCAACTCGTGGTCGGCTCCGTAGACCTCGAGCCATGCCTGCGCCCAGGCCTGCCCGCCCACGCCGCCACTCGTGGACGCGAGCGTGTCCCAGCCCTCGGCGGACGCGCACACGGCCGCCGGGTGGGTCAGGAGGTGCACCTCGCCGTCGGCGGATGCGCTCGCGAGCGTGGTCACCATGCTTCCTCCCGGAGCCGTGGGCCGGCACGGCAAGGCGGAGACTAGGCGGCTCTCCCGCGTTTCAGGCAGGACCCGGCCCTCCGGATGCTCACCGTCACCGCGAGGTAATCGACCGCAACGGCCACCGTCGGTGCAACGCCGCTCGCGTCCTGGATCACTCACCTGCGGTGACAACCGTGCCGAGCGCGTCCCCTCGTGGCAAACAAGGCCTTGACCCTCCTTCGTCGTTTCGGAAATCGTCCGGTTCCGTCATCGAGTCGCGTTGTTGAGCGCCGCTCTCACAATTTCGAGGGCTGGAGAGCTTTTGCCGTTGTCGGGGGTTCCGAGCGCGCTGCGACGTCGCGGCGCGCTGGCTCGTGCGGCCGAACCGGCCGAGCATGCACCTCGCGACGAGCGGTGCCTCCTGCAGTTTCTCGTCGGCTCGCTGCTGGTCCTGGGCGCGTCCCTCGTGCTGCTGGCGGTGGGTCCGGGGACGGCCCGAGCATCTTCTCCGGAGTGGGTCGGCTCGGTGGGTCGGGCGTCCGGCGAGGAGTCGGGTGCGCCGCAAGCGCTCGCCGCCCAATCGGCCTCGAACGCCGCCGAGGGCTCGGGTTCGGCCGGTGAGGACGAGCGGTCGGGTGGCCAGGGCAGCGCTGCGGGCGGGGACGACGGTGAGCGGCCGGGCTCGGGCTCGGACTCGAAGTCGCATTCGGGTTCGGACTCGAAATCGGACTTGGACTCGAAGTCGGGCCCGGACTCGGACTCGGGTTCGGACTCGAAGTCGGACTCGGGTTCGGGCTCGAAGTCGGAGTCGGGTTCGGACTCGGGTTCGGACTCGGACTCGGGTTCGGACTCCGAGTCCGGTTCGGACTCCGGGTCGGATTCGGCCGGTGAGGACGAGCGGCCGGGTGGCCAGGGCGGCGCTGCGGGCGGGAACGACGGTGAGCGGCGGGGCTCCGACTCGGGCGCGGACTCGAAGTCGGACTCGGGTTCAAACTCGAAGTCGGGCTCGGACTCGGACTCGGACTCGGGTTCGGGCTCGAAGTCGGACTCGGACTCGGGTTCGGACTCCGAGTCCGGTTCGGACTCCGGGTCGGATTCGGCGGGTGAGGACGAGCGGTCGGGTGGCCAGGA